>JARLHB010000549.1 GCA_031292465.1 Ignavibacteriaceae bacterium | reverse complement strand
AGGGGATTAAAGTTATTTGAAACAGGTTACACTTCGAGCCTTAGTTACAGTCCTTTTCCCGGCTTGTCTAAAAATCATTTTGCATAAATGTTTCTAAGTAAAAAGATATTTTAATAACTTTAAAATGTCATTTTTATCAGCTTCGTGTCTTTGTGCCTTTTTTGCAAATTTATCTTAAGAAAAGATAATTGCCAAAAAGACTCAAGGGCACAAAGAAAAATTCAATGTTACAAATTCTTGAATATTCTAATAGCCTTTAATGGATAATATTTATAAAAAAATAGAAAACGAATTAGACACACTAAGCAAAGAAGAAAAGGAAGAAATCCTTATTAAACTGCGCGATGGAGTGGATTTAATTGATAAACAGGTAGTGGCTCTGTTAAGCAAGCGTACGCTGCATTCTGTATTGATAGGCAGGGTAAAGCGCTCTATGAACCTGCCCACATATAATCCCCAGAGAGAAAAAGAAATAGCGGAAAGAATATCAGCTTACGTGGAAGAACCGCTTGGGAAAGAGGCTTTAATCCGTATATATGAAAGAATCATAGATGAATCGCGCGCTATTCAAAGAGAAGAATTAGATAAGGGTAATGTTTTGAACATCTCAGCGGAGAAAATGAAATTAGGTTTTGGAAAAATTCTTTCGAAGAAAGAATTTTATATCATTGCGGTATTTTTTATTGTAATGATCGCTATTATGTATTCCACTTTCTTTACTCCTAATTATTATAAAGGGCTGTCGCCAAGAAAAGTGGAAATAAGGAAAGGGGAATCGCTGTCTGAAATTTCGAATGACCTTTACGAAAAAGGAATTATTCCAGGCAAAACAAATTTTAAAATTGCCGTATTTCTTTACGGCGCAGAGCGGAGAATTAAAGCTGCAAGATATTCTTTGCCAAACGGACTAAGCTATCTTGACGTGGTTGATTACTTTATTGAAGGCAAGGGTGATTTACTTAAATCGGTTGCTGTAATACCCGGCTCATCCCTTAATGCTGTAGCCTCAACGCTTAGCAGTGATGTCTTTGCAGATTCCACTGAAATACTAAAGCTAAGCCGTAACAGGGCTTTCCTTGATTCGCTGGGAGTTAATGCGCCTTCCTTATTAGGATATATTTTACCTAAAAAATATGATATATATGAACGCAGTTCGCCTAATGAAGTTTTAAGGGAATTATACAGGGGCTTCCAGAATTTTATGACGGATTCCTTAAAGCAAAGAGCTAAGAAACTGGGATATTCCGTACATCAGATTGTTACTATGGCATCCATAGTTGAAGGAGAGACTAACAAAAAATCAGAGAGGCCGGTTATTGCCGGAGTTTATTACAACAGGTTAAGAGCCGGTATGAAACTTCAGGCTGATCCTACTGTGGAGTTTGCAAGGCAGGGTAAGTGGGTCAGGCTGAATAACAATGATTTAAAAATAAAATCTGCTTATAATACATATTTGAATTACGGGCTTCCTCCCGGCCCGATAGGCAACCCGGATAAATCTGCTATTCTTGCAGCGTTATATCCTAATAAAAATAATTATTTGTACTTTGTTGCAGACGGCAGCGGAGGGCACAGGTTTTCTACAAATTATCAGGAACATTTGAGTAACGCTGAAAAATACAGGAAGCTGCTGGATTCAAAGAATAAATAAGAAATTGTTTTGTAAAAATGAAGTATATTAAGTGTTAACCTCAGCCCCTCTCCTTGATAAGGAGAGGGTGGTTTTAGCCTGGTGAGGTTTTAAAATTATCAATATTATATATTCTAAAATTGTATAAGACCATAAAAAAATATTTAATCATTTTTTCCCAGCTAATATTATTAGCCGGATGTGCGAACCAGCTTCCGCCTGGCGGCGGGCCGGTTGATACTGTCCCTCCCAAAATTATTGAAGGCTATCCGCAAACCGGAACTACTAACTTTTCCGGTGATTACATGAAATTTAAATTTTCCAAATATATAGATAAGCAGACTTTAAAGACCGCAATGTTTATCTCTCCGGCTATAGAGGGCGAGCTTGATTATGATTGGACGGGAACTTCCGTGAAAATTAAGTTTCCCCATAAACTTAAGAAAGACATTACTTATTCTGTTACTATTGGTACAGACCTGGTGGACTATAATAATCATAACCGGATGTCGCAGGCTTATAACTTAACATTTGCTACAGGGAATAAAATAGATAAAGGTGAAATTACAGGGAAGGTTTTTGACGGCAAACCTGACGGTGTACTGATTTATGCTTATATGATTGGTGACAGCGTAATAAATCCTATGGTGAAGAAACCGGATTATATTTCGCAAACCGGGGCGGGCGGTACGTATAAATTATTGGGATTATCCCCGGCATTATACAGAGTTTATGCTGTAAGAGACCAGTCACATGAACTGCTTTATCAGCCTGAGCAGGATGATATTGGTATGGCTGAAACAGATGTAAAGTTAACTGAAACCGATACCTTATATCCGAATTTAAATTTCTTCCTGACTAAAGTTGATACTGTAAAACCAAGATTGGTTTCTGCCATAATGACTGATAAATATCACGTGCTGGTAAATTTTTCAAAGGAATTAGACTCATCGTTTATCAGAACAGATAACTATTTATTTATGGACTCTACAACCAAAGCGACTGTAAAACCGGTTTATGCATTTAAAGGCAATACAAAACCAACGGAAATAGTGCTTGTTACCAAGAATAATTTTTCTGCTAAGGATGAAGTCTTTCTTATAGCCGATTCAATAAAAGACAAATTGGGCAACGTTTATACAAAAGATTTTGCACAAATTACTATCAGCGAAAAAAACGATACAACAAAACCTGGTATTATAAGTACAAGCCCGGCAAAAGGTTCTTCTTCTGTAGATTATACCGGAGCAAATTTATTGTTTTATTTTAATGATGCTTTTGATACTTCGGAGGCAAAAAATAAAATTACCTTTTCAGACACATCAAAGAAAATGGTTCCGTACAATGTATTTTTCATTGACAATGCATCGTTTAAAATAACTCCTGTGCATAGTCTTGAGGCTAATACTGATTATTTAATTAAGCTTGACCTGAATGCATTTAAAGATGCTGCCGGCAATGCTTATGATTCGGTTTACCAGTATAAATTTACAACAATAAACGGGCTCGATTTTACTGGTGTCTCGGGGATAGTAGATAGTGTCGATTTTTCAAAAAATCCTGTCTTAGTTCTTCAGGGCACTGATGAAGCCAAAAGCAGTTACCAGTTAGAATTGAACGGCTCCGGTAAATTTAGTTTTGACCGCGTTCCGGCAGGGAAGTATAACCTTTGGGGATATTATGATACCGACAGCAGCAAAACATATTCTTACGGAAAAGTATTCCCGTATAAACCGTCGGAGCAGTTTTTTACCTCAACCGAAATATTGAATCTCCGCCCGCGTTGGACGGTGACAAATGTAAGGTTTGTATTTAAGAAGCAAACAAATTTCCCTTCTGCGGAAGATGTGCATGGACTGCCTGGTCGGTAGGTTTTGATAATTTTACCAATATATCATTTCTGCGATGTGAAAGCACAAATCGAAAGTGAATTTAACGATTATCGTAACTTTAATGAGCAAAATTATAAACAATACCTGCGTTAGCTGAATACCTGAAAAGCCCGTTATAATTGGAATAATACTGACCGTTAATTAAGAAACCGTAATTCTCGTAAATCTTAACAATAAAGCCAAGTCCGAAATCATGAACAAAATGGTAGTATTCACCGACGGAACTTGTTTGAACAGAATTTGTCCCGTTCACATTTCTCCATACTTCCGTGAAACTGCCGTAATCTTCAATTAAATAACTTACACCGGTATATACAAAAACACGAAACGGATCATTATTTGGTTTTATTAGTTTTACATCTAATGCCAGCCTGATATTTTTAAGATTATCTCCGTTTGAAGAAGCAAAATCATTACCAATTTCTTGCAGCATAATTCCGGGAGAGAACTTATTAAATTTATAACTTGTGTATTCAACGGTCGGAGATACGTTAAGAAGCCCGACTATTTTATAGTTTGCTGAAATGCCCAAGTTTATACCATCCTTATATGTTATGTTAGGTAAAAAAGAAAGATTTAGCAGATTGTCTGTTGTTATGCCAGAATAAACAGTAACATTGTATTGTGCAAATAACGGCAGGTAGAAGAATAAGATTAATACGAATAATTTTTTCATCCCCACTCCATTTAATTTATACTATTATTATGTGTAATATTGGCGAAACAGCTTTTCGCCGTACAATTTATTGAATTAACTGAAGTTAGGCAGTCTTCAAAAATATTGTTAAGTAGCCCCGAGTTTCAACTCGGGGAATAAGGATAACCCAGATAATATTGGCTTTAGCCACAATCCTTAAAATATTTTGGCTAAAGCCGAGTATACTAGGGCATTTCGTAATCCCCGACATAAATGTCGGGGCTATTTTAATCATACTTTGCGTAATTTCAGTAATTAATCTGCTATATAAATAACTTCGCCGTTTTTTATAGTCATATAGTTCAGGTTTTTACCAACATTATAAACAATGTCGGGATAATTATCGGTATTGAACAATGTCAAATCCGCTTTTTTGCCTATTTCAATACTTCCGCATTTGTCATTTATTCCTAAAGCTTTTGCAGCGTTAATAGTAACAGCAGATATAGTTTCTTCAATTGTCATTCCCATTTTTAGGGCGGCAAGGCTCATTATAAAATTCAAATTACAGATATTTGATGAGCCCGGATTATAGTCTGTAGCGAGGGCAACAAGTGCATTATGTTCAATTAATTTTCTCGCAGGCGCATAACTGTGATTAAGAAAGAAAGAAACTCCAGGCAGAAGTACGCATACAGCATCTGATTCGCCAAGTTTATTTATATCTTCATCACTTATTACTTCAAGATGATCTATGCAGACTGCATTATATTTTAATGCAACATTTATACCGCCGATGCTGTTGAACTGATCTGTATGCAGTTTTACAGGTATTCCTAATTCACGTGCTTTATTAAATATTGTTTCAATTTCGGAAGGGCTGAATGCAGTCAGCTCACAAAAACCATCGCAAAACTCAGCAAGCTTATTCACTGCTATATAGGGTAGCAAATCATTTACAATAAGATTTATATATGATTTGTGATCTTCTCTAAATTCAGCAGGAAAGGCATGTGCGCCAAGAAAAGTGGAAATTATATCAATAGGATACTTTTGTTTTAAGTAATGAATAATGCGCAGTATTTTAATCTCATTTTCAAAATCTAAGCCGTACCCGCTTTTAATTTCAAGTGTTGTAATGCCTTGTGCGATAAAATAATCAATGCGCGGTATTGTAATTTCTATAAGCTCTTCAATAGTTGTATTACGGACGGCATTTACAGTCTTATTTATCCCGCCGCCTGACAATGCAATTTCTTCGTACGATACGCCGTTTAACTTATCCCTGAATTCACTGGAGCGTGAACCGGCAAAAACTGTATGTGTATGGCACTCCACCAGTCCCGGCAGAATAATCTTAGCTTCTGCATCTATAACTTCATCAGCTTCAATATTTATTATTGTACCGGATGGAACAATGTCTTTTATT
>JARLHB010000059.1 GCA_031292465.1 Ignavibacteriaceae bacterium | reverse complement strand
CAGGTTCATTCTGCGGATGAGGATGATTCTGATTCCGAGATGACTTTTCTTGAACATCTTGAAGAATTAAGGTGGAGAATTATATATTCTTTAATCGGGGTAGCCGTTGGCACCCTGCTTTGCTGGATATTTATAGATTTCATTGTGGATAAAGTATTACTTACTCCTGCAAAACACTCCGGTGTAGCTCTTCAGAATTTAAAGCCTTTCGGACAGTTAATGCTGTATTTTGAAGTAGCTATGGTCGGTGGGGTTATATTAAGCCTTCCTAATATTTTTTTTCAGTTCTGGAAATTTATTTCACCTGCATTAAGAAAAAACGAGCGGAGATATATATCCGGAATAGTTGTGTTCTCCACGCTGTGTTTTCTTATTGGAATTACGTTCGCTTATTTTGTAATGCTGCCAATGTCGTTAAAATTTGCAGCGCAGTTTGGCTCGGCAGACATAAAAAATGTATTCGCTATTGATGAATACATGTCCATAATTATAAGCATAATGCTTGGTTCGGGCCTGGTGTTTGAGTTACCTATGATATCTTTTTTTCTTACAAAAATTGGTATATTAACACCGGCATTTATGAGAAAATACAGGCGGCACGCAATTGTACTTATCTTTATAGCTGCTGCATTTTTAACGCCCGGTACCGATCCGGTTTCACAATTGATTTTAGCCGCTCCATTGGTACTGTTATATGAAATAAGCATAATAATTTCTAAACTAGCTCGTAAGAAATCTTGATTAAAAATAAACTTTCAGATATTAGCCTTCCTATCAAGTCTGAATTGGAAAAATTTGATGAGATATTCAAACAATCCATGAAGTCTAATGTTACCCTTATTGACCTGGTAGCAAGGTATATTATCAGGCAAAAAGGGAAGAAGATAAGGCCGCTTCTTGTACTTCTTGCGGCAAAGGTTTCAGGCGGAGTTACCGAACGTACATACAGGGGCGCAGTTATGGTTGAACTGCTTCATACCGCTACTCTTGTACATGATGATGTTGTGGATAACGCTGATAAAAGAAGAGGGTTCTGGTCTGTAAATAAAGTTTTCAAGAATAAAATTGCTGTTTTAATGGGGGATTACCTGTTATCCCGCGGCCTTCTTATTGCCGTGCATGGAAAAGACTTCGATTTTCTTGATGTAATTACCACTTCCGTAAAAAGGATGTCTGAAGGAGAATTGCTCCAAATTAAGAAGACAAGGAAATTGGATATTGATGAAGAAACTTATTTCAGGATTATTTCCGATAAAACTGCTTCTTTATTAGAAACCTGCTGCCAGATAGGGACTTTAAGTACATCTTCTGATGCTACGTATAATGAAGCTATGAAAAAATTCGGGGAATATTTGGGAATAGCCTTTCAAATTAGAGATGATATTCTTGATTATGAAGGCAACACAGCTACTATTGGTAAACCTGTCGGTGCAGATATAAAAGAAAAGAAAATAACTCTTCCTTTAATTTATTCTCTGCAGCAAGTATCGAAGAATGAGGCTTCCAGAATAAAAAAGTTTATTAAAAACCCGGATAAAAACGGTTCGGTTGAAGAAGTAATAAATTTTGTTAAAAGAAATAAAGGCATAGAGTATGCTTCTGACACGGCCGCTTCATACTCCGAAAAGGCTAAAGCAGTTCTGTCTGTATTTCCTGATTCCCCAAGCAAAACCTCGCTTAGCGAACTGGTAGATTTTGTTATTAACCGCAAAAGCTAAAAACTTTCCGATTCTATCCTTTTTTGATTTCTTTTGCAGAATCAGCGCTCTTAACGGGCTCTCTTAAAATAAGAACAGGGCAGGGCGCTTTTCTTACAACCTTTTCTGCAGTGCTTCCAAATAAAATGTGTTCCATTCCCGTATGTCCGTGAGTCGCTATTATTACAATGTCTATATTTTCTTCACTTGCAGTTTCGATAATTTCTATAAACGGTTTGCCCGTTTTTACAATTGTATTTGCAATTAATTCCGCAGGAATTTCCTTTTCCGCAAGCTTGTTTAATTCCTCAAATGCTCTTTTATCCATTTCAAGATCCACACTGGGGATTGCAATTTGCCCCATACTAAAATCAGGTGGATAAATTATGGGTTCAACCACGTATATCAGGAAAAGCTGTGCGTTAAATTTCTTAGCAAAATTTACTGCATATTTTAGTGCCCGTTTGGAATAATCAGAAAAATCGATGGGGACTAATATTTTTTTTATTTCAGGTTCCATATCCTTTCTCCGATTTAATTTTTAACATATTCTGAAGAAGAATATTCTCATCATTTAATTTTCTTAATCTTGTAGCTACAATTTCAGTAATGCCCCGCAATATCTTAATGCCTTTTTGAGGAAACCTTTCTATAAATTCATCCAGTTCCGGTTTAAATATAACAGAAAGGTTTACATCAGTTTTGGCTAATGCTGAGGCAGATCTTTTTTCTTCGTCAATAAGCGCTAATTCCCCAAAGAAATCACCCCTGTTAAAAGAAGCCAGCGGATAATAGCTTCCGTTTTCAAGGTTTCGCCGGATTATTACTTCGCCATTCCTGATAATGTATATGCCTATGCCCGGATCTCCTTCGCAGAATATAAATTCGCCGGCAATATAATTTCTGTTATGTATAATTTTTGTAAGGTGTGATATTTCGCTCTGGTTTAAATCTTTAAAGATTGGCACAGATAAAATATGGCTTTTCAGGTCGGCTTTTTTAGCGGATGAGCCAAAGAAATTAGACCAAAAATTACTGTGAATTATTTCGTTCTCATCCTTGTCCATCGTTCCCTCATACTAAAAGAAAAAGTTTATTTTGAGGAATAATCAGTCTGAGTATGCGCTAGTATAAATATATTAAAAAATACCTGATTCTGCTACGCGCCACATTTTTTGGCAGGGGAATCGGTTTTCATATAATGCCCTTCCAACAATAACAGAATCAACTCCAAAAGGCATAAGTTTTTGAACGTCCATTAATTCATCTTTATTTCGAATACCGCCGGATAATGTTACTTTGCCTTTAGTAACCTCTGCAACATTAGTAGAATAAATTAGGTTAGGGCCGCCAAGAATGCCGTTCCTAAGTACATCGGTAACAATGAATCTTTCCACGCCAATGCCAGACATCTTTTTTGCAAAATCCAAGTAATTTATGCCGGTCATAATTTTTCTGCCTTTTATTACCAGTTCCTCATCAACAATATCCAAAGCGATTGCAATTTTTAATGGGCCGTACTTTTTAAAAATACTTATGAAGAAATCAGGATTTTCTATTGCCATTGTGCTCATAACCAGGCGGCTTATTCCTGTATCCATTATTGCTTCAACATCTTCAGGGGTTCTAATTCCACCTGCAAATTGAACAGGAATAATAACTGACTCGCAAATTTCCCTTATTATTTGCAGGTTATTTCTGCTATGGTCGGCTGCACCATCAAAATCAACAATATGAATAAGTTTTGCATTTTCCGTACGCCAGATTTTTGCCATTTCAACCGGGTCACTTCCGTATTCATTACAATTTAATTCCGGTATTCCCTGGACAACTCTGACGGTTTTTCCATTCTTTATATCAATTGACGGAATTACTAAAAGATATCTCATATTTATAAAATCAATGTTTAAGTCTCATAATACAGCATTTAGGTGCAAACCCAAATTTTCTTCTGTAAAAAAATAATCAAATGAATGCTCAAATCAAAAATGAAAGTTACTTATAAAACCGGAGTAAAATGAGAATATCCGGGAAATACTTCTGAATGTGATTTTATTGTACAGCCGGGAAGGATAAAATAAATTTAGCTCCTTCATTTAATTTACTTGTAAATGTTATCTTGCCGCCGAACATCATAACAATTTTCTTTGCTACCGTAAGCCCTATGCCTAACCCGCCATATTTACGGTTGGACCCTTCGCTGATTTGTCTGAATGCTTCAAAAATTGTTTGTTGCTGCTCTTCCGAAATACCCAATCCGGTATCTGTTATTTTTATAGTGTAATATGGTGTTAGTTTTTCAACTAAAAAATCAAGTTCAACTGTTACACCACCGGAATTAGTAAATTTTATCGCATTGTCAATAATATAGTAAAGTGCATCTGATAGTAGTTCTTTATCAGTTCTTAATAATAATTTGCTTTGTGCAGTTTTAAAATTCAGGTATAAATGTTTCTTTTCTGCTTCATTTTTAACTTTCTCAATTACTTTTAATATTATTTCACATAAGTCTGCCTCAACATAAAATAATTTTGTCAACCCGATTTCAATAGCAGATAAATTTAATACCATATTTAGATCGGTTAATAATTTCTCACCGCTTTTATGAATAACATCGGCCATTTGTTTAAGTTCGGAATTTACAACTTCATTCTTTATTATATCAGAATAGCCCAAAATTCCGACTAATGGAGTCCGTAGTTCATGGCTCATATTTGAAAGGATTATTGATTTTATTGAAGACAGGGGATCCGGACAGGGAATGCTATTGCTGATATCTTTGTCTGGTGATTTACTTTCGCTGCAAACACAACCTGTTTCAGCACTGGTGTCGGCAGCTGTCCTATTTGTAATATTTTTTATAAATGAAATAGCAGCCGGCTGGTCCTTTATATTGTAAGACCGGGTATGCATTTCAACTTTTAGAACATCCTTATTCTTAGTTTGATGGCTGGCAACTGTTTTATAATATTCATCGGGTACTACCTGTTCAGCATTATTGGGGAAAACAGGCATTTTTGCTTCCGGGCTGATCTCTTCCATTTTAATTGAGCAGAATTCCTCTAATGAGTATCCATATAATTCGGAAGCAGCCTCATTAACAAGAATTATCTTTCCGGTTTCGCGGTTAAAAATTATTCCGGGAAACGGGTTCTTCCCGAATAAGAGATTGAAATGATTATTCTTAAGTATTTCTTCTGAAAGATGCTTATTTATTCCGGCGGATGGGTTAATTATTAAATAAATATAATCCTGTCCTGAGATCTGTATATGCAATGCTGTAAGGAACCTTTGAGCAATGCTTCCATCACTTCTGATTATTATTGAATAGAAATGACAGTTAGATGATGAAAGAAAATATTTCGTGTCGGAAATAAATAAATCGGAAATATTTTTCTTTATAAGAATTTCCTCAGGGTATCCCCATAAAGATACAGCGGCGGTATTTACGCGGGTTATTTGCAGGTTTGCAGAGTTAGCTATAAGCATTGGCTGAACTGTACTAAACTGAATGTTGCAGGCGAGAAGATTACTCTGTTTCAAAGGCGAACTCCGATATTAATTAGAAAATATTGATGACAGAAATATTATTGCCATTTTCAGGCAATAGACTATAATGCCATATTACAGTTGAACTATATAAATGGATTTACTAATTGTCCATAAACTGGTCTGCACCGCATTCCTGCCGTGTCAAACAGTAAAATGAGAATAGAAATAGAATAAGTTCCCTAACGCAAGAAAGTCGAAAATAGCAGTAATTAGATTAAAACTTTTAAACTATGCCCGGAAACAGATATACAGGTTAAATATTTGAAATAGAATAAAGCCTATGTTTAACCGTATCACCTTATTAACCAAGTACTTCCATTATAACAAAAAGAATAATCTTTATTATTTTGCCGTATTAAATTTTATTAAAGAAAACAATAAATTTATTAACGGTCACCAAAATGCCCGTAAAAATTAAATTGTAGTAGTGATAATACAATTTTTATTACTTTTTTAAAAATGATTTGTTATATTAAGCAAAAGAACTAAAAGCAATAATATCTAAGAGCAAAAAAATAATTTATACTGTAAATTTATTGTTTAATTTTCTTATTATAAATAGTTCTTTAACTTTTAGAAAATAATTAAATAAGGTCTTCGGATTAAGTCCGGAATTTTAGGAATAAATTCTGTAATTAATCTGAATAAATATTTGTAAAACAGTATATTTCTGTGTTAAATTTACTAATAATATTTTAATTACTTAGAACCAGTTATTATTTGAATGAATTTTAGCCAATAGAACGTAAAAGTAAGAGATATATTACGCATTGTCAAGATATAGTGGTAAAAATCATATTATAAAGGAACAAAAAATGAAAATAGGAAAAAAGATCAGACAGTTTGGGGAAGAGAACTTTGCGTCTAATGTTGAGTTTGCTAAAGCACTAAAAATCAAACGGGAGCAGCTATATCCCTATTTCCAGAATAGGGTAATACCCGGTGGAGAGATATTAAGACGCCTTTATGACTTAGGCTGCGATATTCACTGGCTGCTGGCTGACAAAAAACCGCCAAAAACCAAAAGTGACCCGACTAAGAAAATAAGCCAACTTGTAGAAGAAAATAAATCTTTAAGAAGAAAAATAGACCAGATCGAAAAGATATTGAAAAGTAAGTAGTCCTGAATTCTTAAATACTTATATCTTCTATTTATTGTAAACGGCAGAAGTTTTTTATTGATTGATTAAATCAATCATTAGTGTATTGTTGTGACTTTTGTAAAGCTGTAGGTTTATCTAAAATAATATACCTGGCAAAGAAATGTTTTGCCAGGTATTTTTTTTAATTTTAAGTTGTTTTAGCAGATTTAAGAATAATATGAAAATTGACAACTTTTCAAAATAAGAATTCCGGAATTGACAAAACCTTTCTTTTCCTTAAATCCCGGTTTGATTTACATCTGAATATCCTTTGAAAACAGTTAAAATTCTTGACTTTTCTTTACATAATCAGCATATTTGAACTAATGACCAAAGATTTTATACTTAATACCGTGCGGAATGAACAGTTGCATATAACTGCTTATGGATTAGAAAATCTTAGTTCAAACGCCTGTTTAATATTTGTCCATGGTTTTAAAGGATTTAAAGACTGGGGATTTGGCCCTTATATGGGCGATTTCTTCGGAAAAAGCGGTCTCTTTGTCCTTACTTTTAATTTTTCTCATAACGGAATAGGTGAAAACCTTTTTGAGTTTACAGAGCTTGATAAATTTGCTAAAAATACCTTTTCGCTGGAAATTGAAGAGCTGTCTGAAATAATTTCAGCATACAAAAATGGATATTTTGGAAAAGTTACGAATAATAAAATCGGTTTACTCGGCCATAGCAGAGGCGGTGCTATTGCTTTGCTTACGGCAAGACAGAATAAAGATGTAAATGCTGTTGCCGCATGGTCTTCAATTTCAAGGCTTGACAGGTATTCTGAAAAACAAAAAGATCGATGGAGAAAAAAAGGTTATTTCGAGGTCTTTAATACCAGGACAAAACAAAGGATGAAATTAAATACCTCTCTTTTAGAGGATATTGAGAAAAACGGAAATAATTCTTTAAATTTAGAAAAAGCCGTAAAGGAATTATCCCGTCCATTGCTTATTGCCCACGGCGAACAGGATATTGCGGTTCCCATTAAAGAAGGCGAATTGTTATACGAATGGTCAGATAAAAAAATAACGGAATTTTACAAAATTGCTTCAATCGGTCACACTTTTAATATAAAACATCCGTTTGAAGGAAGTAATCCTAAATTTGATGAGTTGCTTCAGGTGACAAGAAATTTTTTTATTAATAACTTACAATAAAGGAACTATATGTCTGTTAAAGAAAACATTAAGACAAGTAAAGTATTACGAATTTTAACAATTACCGACGTAAACAGTCTTTTACAGGTGCTATTATTTACTTTTATAACTGCCATAGCAGCGCAAATAACAATTCCGGTAAAACCGGTTCCATTTACATTCCAGACAACCGTGGTGATATTATCAGGTGCTTTTCTTGGTGCGAGAAAAGGGGCTTACAGCCAGTTTCTTTATTTGATGCTCGGATGCCTGGGCTTGCCGGTTTTTGCACAAATCCCGGATAACTCAATCGGAATTGCACGCCTTTTTGGCCCCACCGGGGGGTATTTACTGGCATTTCCTGCAGGTGCTTTAATATCCGGTTATTTGGCAGGAAAAGTTAAAACATCAAACTCATTCTTAAAATATACCGGCGTTTTTCTTTCTCTGTTGGCTGGCGAAACAGTAATTATTGGAACAGGCGCTTTGTATTTAGGAGCAGTTTATCTTAAAGATTTAAAAGAAGCTTTTTTAATCGGTGCTGCAGTATTTATGATTTGGACTATTGCTAAAGTTGTTATTGGAACCGGAATTTTTCTCGGGATAAATAAAGGGATTGCAAAGTTTAAAAAATAAAATCTTAAATAATATTTTTTATAGATAAGGCTGAGACACCCTGATGGGGCTAAAAAATATTCTTTTCACTATTCTGTTTGCAGCAGGCATAGGATTTTTTATCCAAAATTGCTGCAAGCTGATAAAATATCTTAGCGTTGCAAAAAAGAAGGATGACAGGTTTGGTGAAATAGGAGAGAGAATAAAACGTGTAATAATTGTTGCATTCGGACATTCAAAACTTTTCAGGGATCCGAAGGCAGGCATATTGCACTTCTTTATCTTTTGGGGCTTTATACTTTTTTTAATCGCAATATTGGAAGCCTTTGTGCAGGGGTTTTATTCGCCATTCAGCCTGGCTTTTACGGGGCGGTTTTATTCAGTAGTAACATTTATTGAAGATATATTTGGTGCCTTAGTTATATTATCTGTTCTATATGCGCTTTTCAGAAGGTTCATAGTTCATATTCCAAGGCTTGAGGTTGAAAAGAGCGGTAAATCTGATGCGGCGGCAATTCTGTTAATGATTATGTTTGTCTGCATTTCAATGTTTGGTGAAAACACCGCGATGATTGCAATACACGGGTTTTCTCAGGCCCAATATGAATATCATCCTATTTCGGCAATACTAAGCCCAATTTTCTACAGCCCTTATTCTCTTAATGCCATGCAGAATTATGAATTATTCTGGTGGATGCATATAATTGTGGTGCTTACATTTTTGAATTATTTACCGTATTCAAAGCATTTCCATATTATAACATCTATACCGAATGTGTTCTTTTCTAATTTGAGCGCTGTAAGGAATACCCTTAAACCGCTAAACCTTGAAGACGAATCAATTGAAGTTTACGGGGTGGGGGATATTGAACAGTTTTCATGGAAACAATTATTGGATGGTTATTCATGTACTGAATGCGGCAGGTGCACAGATTCGTGCCCGGCGGCCACAGTGGGCAAGTCATTATCGCCGAGGAAGATAGTAGTTGAAATAAGAAGAAGAACATCTGAAAAAGCGCCGCTTTTGGCAAAAGGAATTTTTGAAGGAAAAACCTTTGAAAAGACTCTAATTCATGATTATATTTCAGATACCGAATTATGGGAATGTACAACTTGTATGGCTTGCGTACAGGAATGCCCCGTAATGATAGAGCATATAGACTCAATTATAGATATGAGGCGGGATTTGGTATTAACCGAATCTGTGTTTCCGCCTAACCTTAAGAGTGTATTTAAGAGTATAGAGACAAATTTTACGCCCTGGGCATTTAATTCTGCCGACCGGGCTAATTGGGCTGAAGGCATGGGAATAAAAACCATGGCGGAAGACCGGGATTGTGATATCCTTTTCTGGGTCGGTTGTGCAGGTTCATTTGACAACAGGTATAAAAAAGTTACAAAAGCATTTGCATCTATTATGCAAAAAGCCAATATTAACTTTAGAATTTTGGGAAATGAAGAAAAATGCAACGGGGATACCGCCCGAAGGTTGGGGAATGAGTACTTAGCTCAGGTAATGATAAAAGAAAATATTGAAACCTTAAATGGTTATGGTGTAAAAAAGATAGTAACTGCTTGTCCTCATTGTTTTCATTCTCTTAAAAATGAGTATAAACAGTTTGGCGGCAATTATGAGGTTGTTCATCATTCGCAGTTTATTCAAAAACTGCTTAATGACGGAAGTATAAAATTAAAGGACGATAGCAAAGAGACAAAAATTACATACCATGATTCGTGCTATTTAGGCAGGTATAATGGAGTTTATGATTCTCCGCGTGAATCCTTAAAACAAGTGAACGGGCTTGAAATAGTCGAGATGAAAAGGAACAAAAGCAAAGGCTTTTGCTGTGGCGCGGGCGGCGGCAGGATGTTCCTTGAAGATGAAGAAGGCGGAAGTATAAATATTGAGCGCACCCGCGAAGCATTGGAAACAAATACCGGTACAATTGCATCTGCCTGTCCGTTTTGTATGACAATGCTTACCGATGGAGTTAAGCACTTTGAAAAATCTGATCAGGTAGAAATAAAAGATATTGCTGAGATTATTCT
>JARLHB010000548.1 GCA_031292465.1 Ignavibacteriaceae bacterium | reverse complement strand
TTCATATTTTATTCCCTCGACTGCAGAAATATCATCAAACTTATATGAACCGTTTCCGATAAGCCTTCCATCTTCAACAAACGGCGAAATAATCCATTCTAAAGAATATAAAAGGATTGTCTGGGACAGTACATTCCAGGAATTAAAATTCACAATGTTCAGTAATGAACTTAACGGGAGCCAGTATAAGCCGCTTGCACCTTATTACGAAAACAAGAAAAAATAAGACAATAATTTAGTTAGCAGCCTTCTTTAATTATGTATGCAGAAATTGTATTTCCTCTTCCTTTTAGAAATTCTTTTACTTACTCTGTACCGGAGGAATTGGAGCAGTATGTTGAAATAGGCATAAGGGCAATCGTTCCATTCGGGAAAAGGACTCTTACCGGATTCATAATTAATATCACCAACACCCCTTCAGTTACTGAAAAAATAAAGCCCATAACCGATATACTTGATAAAGCTCCTATCTTCGACCAGAAAATTCTTGAGTTCTATCAATGGCTATCCGACTATTATTTATCTTCATTAGGCGAAGCATTAAAGCTTTCTGTTCCTTACGGCTTAGAAGTTGAATCCAAAAGGAAAGTAATAAGCGACAAGGGGTTTTGCTTGGAGCTTTTTGCAAAAGAAAAAAATAAAGAATCAGTTAAGGCGGGAATACTAAAAATACTTTCAGAGAGGGAAGAGATAAATTTATCTTACCTTCAGAAACAGCTTAACAAAAAGAATATTTATTCTACATTGCGGAGCCTTGAAAAAACCGGAGCGCTTACGATATTGGACGAAATTGAAGAAGCGAAGGTTAAAATAAAAAAAACAAAGTATGTTAAGCTGAATAAAACTATTGCAGAAATATACGCCTACTTTCCCGAATTGGAAAGCCGCTCTCCCAAACAGGTAAAAATTATTCTGGAACTAATAAACAAGAAAGAGAAATCAGTTCCCGTTGCCGAATTGTTAAAGAAGACGGAATCATCTCAATCTTCTATTGAATCCCTTGAAAGCAAAGGGCTGATAACAGTTTATGAAAAAGAAATAGACAGGAAATATTCAGAAACTTACAAAGAAGAAAAGTCCAAATTTAAACTTACTGATGGGCAGCAGAAGATAGTGGATGAAGTCTCCAGCTGTATGGATAAAGAAATATTCCAGCCATTTTTATTGCACGGGGTAACGGGAAGCGGAAAAACACAGATATATATAGAATTGATAGAAAAAGCGCTTGAACAAAATAAGACAGCCATGCTTCTTGTTCCCGAAATTTCACTTACGCCGCAGATAACTTCCAGGCTGTTTAATAACTTTGGCGAGCTTGTTTCATTAATACACAGCCGTATGTCGATTGGCGAGCGGTATGATTCATGGCGGAGGATACTAAAAGGGAAATCAAGGGTTGTTGTGGGTGCAAGATCTGCGTTATTTGCTCCGCTAAAAAACATAGGTATTATTGTTGTGGATGAGGAGCATGATGCCAGCTATAAGCAGTTTGAATCATTGCCTAAATATAATGCCAGGGATTCAGCTATTATTTTAGCAAAGACATATAATTGTCCCGTAATTTTAGGATCGGCCACGCCGTCTATTGAGAGCATGTACAATGCAAGGTCCGGTAAATACACATTGCTTTCACTTCCTGAAAGAGTTGACAATGCTAAGCTTCCTAAAATAGACCTTGTGAATATTTCTATTGAGAGAAAAAAGAAAAAGATGGAGAATGTTTTCTCCAAAATTCTCCTTGATAAAATTGAAGACAGGTTAAAGAAAAAAGAAGGAATAATTATCCTTCAAAACCGGCGTGGTTTTTCCACCCAGATTTATTGTGAAGACTGCGGTGAAATAGAAACTTGCGACAACTGTTCCGTTCCTATGGTATTCCACATTAATAAAAATATTTTGCAATGCCATTATTGCGGCCTGATAAAGAAGGTTCCCGGCGCATGTTCGCATTGCGGCTCTCTCTCAATAAAATATTTTGGCACCGGTACGGAAAGGGTAGAGGATGAGCTTTCTTTTTATTTCCCGGGGATTAAAATAAAGCGCGTTGACTCTGATTCTATTTCAAGAAAGGCAAGCCTTGGCAAGATACTCTTTGAGTTCGGTAAGGGCGATATAGACATCCTTGTAGGCACACAGATGGTGTCTAAAGGATTAGACTTCCCGCGTCTTACATTAGTCGGAGTAATTTCCGCAGAAACAACATTATGGATTCCTGATTTCCGGGCGGATGAGCGTACATTCCAGCTTCTTACGCAGGTGTCCGGCAGGGCGGGCAGAAGCAAGGTTGAGGGAGAAGTAATAATTCAAACTCAAAATGAAAAGCATTTCGCACTCCAAAAAGTTTTGCTGAATGATTACGAAGGATTTTATCAAAAGGAAATTATTGACAGGCAAAAATTAGGATATCCTCCATTTACCAGATTATGTCTTGTTGAGACTAAAGATATGGAGGAAGAAAAAGCTAAAGGGGCAATAAATGATTTTTATAAAGAGCTTGCAGCATATAAAAAATGGCTTACTATAACTCAACCGGCCAGCGCAATTATTGCCAGGCTTAAAGGTAATTACAGGTTCCAGATTATGATAAAGAGCTACAGGGAAGCTGATCCCGGAGGTAGAATATTAAGGCAGGCAGTTCTTAATTCCTTTGTAGAATTTAACAGGAAATCCAGATACAGGGATGTTAAATTAATTTATGATGTTGACCCGCAAAGCATTCTTTAAGAAATTACATCTCACAAAGGAACTCACCGTCCGAAAGTTACAGGTACTGTTAATTGAACTTTTACAGTCATACCATGTAATATTCCCGGTTCAAAGCGGGTGCTTTTAACAGCCTGCATTGCAGACTGGTCGCAGCCACCGCCGATTCCTTTTATAAGAGATAATTTTTTTACATACCCCCGCTCATCGATAAACGCAAGCACGTAAACCGTACCATGTATGTTATTAGCCTTTGCCTGTGCAGGATAAACTGCTTTTGCAGCTATGCTTCCGCTGCCGCCAACAGGCACGGGCATCTGATCCACGGCTACATAATAGATATCGTTGGGGATGTATAATCCTTTTTTTGCAGGGCCCGAACCCTGTCCGTTGCCGCTTCCTCCAATGCCGGAACCTGTACCTGTGCCAGTTCCGGAGCCAGACCCCGTACCTGTTCCGCCCGATGCCGCTTTGCCTGATAAATGGCCTTTGCTTGTATCCCCTGTGGAAGCGCTCTGTGTAATCTTCTTAGTGTTTTTATTCTTGTCGCTAATGGTTTCTTCGTTAGTCTTAACCTTATTCTTTTCTGTAACCTTTGTAACTTCTTTTATGGGTTTCAAGGGTGTTTCTTCTTCACCGTTCCCGCCCCCGGGGCCGCCTGAAGAATTAGACTCCGATGTGCCCCCAAAACCTATTTCAACTACTTTTACTTTTGTCTCAGGAGCTTTTTGGTTAAAGAAGAAGATAATTATAACAAATAAAATTATATGAAAAAGGATTGAAAGAATTGAGGAAAAATTTTTAACAGCAAGTAATTTCATTTTTTATTTTCAAAAACAGTAATCCGTTTAAATAAGGATTATAGTTTTATCACTTTTCTCTTTAAAGAGTATCAAACCCGTTTAGTGAATCAAATCAAGATTATAATATGGGGCGGAATACTTGTCCGCCCATAAATATTATTGTTGTTTAAGTGTTGCCATCAGCAGCTTTGAAGCCCCGGCATTTTTTAATGCATCCAGCAGTTGAATCACATTACCGTAAACGGCAGCTTTATCTGCTTTTACTATTACATCCCGGCTGCCTTTTTGAATAAACTCAGCCTGAAGGCTTGCGGGAAGCTGTGAAATATCAATCATTTTGTTGTTCAGAAAAATCTGATTCTGGCTGTTCAGGTAAACTTCAATGCTATTATTTATTGTCGTTTCCGAAGAAGAAGATTGAGGCAGCTTTACGGTTAAAGCCCCGGTTATAAGAAACGGGCTTGTTAT
>JARLHB010000547.1 GCA_031292465.1 Ignavibacteriaceae bacterium | reverse complement strand
TATGGCTTAAGAAAATTGCCTGATGAAAAGAAAATAATTAAAATATCAAAGGAAAATAATTGGAATCCTTATAATTCAATTGCAAGCTGGTATTTATGGAAAAGCCTTGAATTATAAAAATGATTTTATTACTTCCTGCAAACGCAAAAATTATCAATAATTTGTATTTATTTGTAATGAATCTTTTAGAGAGTATTTGCATCTGATGGATGAAGAGAAAATAATAGAAGAAGCCAAGTCCGGTGATAAAAAAGCAATGGCCGAACTTGTGAAAGCCTACGAAAAAACGATTTATAATTTCGCTTTTAAGATTTGCCGGAACCCTGATAAAGCCGAAGATATTATGCAGGAAACTTTTTTCAGCATGATTAAATCCCTTAAGCAGTTTGATGGAAAATCCAAGCTTTCCACTTGGCTATACAGGATTGTAGTAAATCACTGTTTAATGGAAGGCAGGAAAAAAAGACATGACTTTGTTTCAATCGATGATGATGATAACGGATTATATGACAGCACTTATACTGCCGATTGGGATAATATCCCGGTTAATTCCATTGAAAATAAAGAACTGAGAAGTATTCTTGATAAAGCTATTGAAAAACTGGCGCCGGATTACAGGGCAGTTTTTCTGCTGCGTGATGTTGAAGGATTATCTACGGAAGAAACAGGAAAAGTAACAGAACTTTCCGTTCCGGCAGTTAAGTCAAGGCTTCACAGAGCAAGGGCGTTTTTAAGAAATGAAATTAATGAGGCGTTTCAAAAATGAACAATAAAATATCATGCAAAGAAGTGATGAGCCATATATGCGAAAGCCTTGGGGTAGATTTTAATTCACCTAAATGCTTAGCAATAAAAGAACACCTTGCTCAATGCCCTGATTGTACAAATTACTTCAAGTCGGTTGGTAAAACAATTGAATTCTATAAAAATTATGATTGTAACCTTTCGCCTGAGACACACAAACGGCTAATGGATTTTCTCGGGCTGGATGAATCTGCTACTTAGCCCATGGGCCCGGTGTTGAACCGCCGCCATCGTAAACATATTTCCATGCATTGTCTTTTTGCCGTTTCCACACAGTTAAATAATTACCGTATCCTATATTCATTTTCCCGTTTTTATCAACATTCCTGTATTCCCATTTCCCGAATGTGTATCCAAGTTGTCCGTCGGGTGAAACTTCTGCTTTTACAGGTTCCCAGTATAAAGGTTTTATATCGCTTTCATGGTTTAAGTAATACTTTGCTAATTCCGTTTTACCCATTATGGGGAACTCTTTATCCCTTATAATAATAACACTGTCATCGGCAAAATCGATAAACGCATTTCCAAGCCCTTTTTGAGTGGAGGCTTTATAAAAATTTCTATCAGTGTCCACCAGTGATTTATTAACCTGCTTTATAAACTTTGCATGAACATTTGTTTTGTTTTCACCTGCTTTTTTTGAAACAAATATTATAGCAATAATAATTACAATTAAAATTACCAGGAACTGTCCTTTTCGTTTCATTGTAACATCTCCTTTAACTGCAATTGACAGATGATATTTATATTAATCAAAACTCATCAGTAACACATCCTTGTGAGGCTGATGAAACATTCTTAATATATTTGTAAAGGATGCCGCTTTTAGCTTTAAAAGGAGGCTGCGTCCATCTTGCACGGCGTCCTTCCAATATAGTATCCGATATATCTACCTGCAGTACATTCTTTTCCGCGTCAATAATTATTATATCTCCATTTTCAACCAGAGCAATATTACCGCCTGTCTGTGCTTCAGGTGTTATATGCCCCACTACAAAGCCATGCGTTCCGCCTGAAAATCTGCCGTCAGTAATAAGAGCAACGCTTTTGCCGAGGCCTGCGCCCATAATAGCCGCTGTTATTTCAAGCATCTCCCTCATTCCCGGGCCGCCTTTAGGGCCTTCATAACGGATAACGATTACATCGCCGGAAGAAATCTCTTTGTTTTCAATAGCTTTTAAAGTCTCCTCTTCAGAATTAAATACTTTAGCCGGACCGGAAAACTTTGTGCCCTCTTTTCCTGTAATTTTAGCTACAGCGCCTTCGGTGGCAAGATTTCCATAAAGTATTTGTAGATGTCCTGTCTTTTTTATCGGATTATTTAACGGGAAAATTATCTTTTGTCCTTCCTTTAAATCAGGTATGCTCTCAATATTTTCACCTAATGTTTTGCCGGTTACAGTAATACAGTTACCGTCAAGTAATCCTTCTTTTAATAATAATTTCTGCACCGCCGGAACGCCGCCTATTTCATACAGATCTTCCATAACATACTGCCCGCTTGGTTTTAAGTCGGCAATGTAAGGTGTAGAATCAGATATACGCTGGAAATCGTTTAATGACAAATCAACTCTTGCAGCTTTAGCCATTGCAATTAAATGAAGGGCTGCATTTGTAGAACCGCCTAAAGCAATTACAATCGTAATGGCGTTTTCGAATGCTCTTTTTGTCATTATGTCTCTTGGCTTTAAATCCAGTTCCATTAAATTAAGAATTGCTTTACCCGCATCATAACATTCCTTTACTTTCTGGTCGCTGTTTGCAGGGCAGGAGGAACTGAACGGAAGGCTCATTCCCATTGTTTCAATTGCAGAAGCCATTGTATTTGCCGTGTACATTCCTCCGCAGGCGCCTGCGCCGGGACATGCATGATGAAGAACATTTTCCAAATCTTCCAATGTAAATTCTTTTGCAAGATATTGCCCGTAAGCCTCAAAGGCGGAAACAACGTCAAGCTTTTTGCCTTTAAAAAATCCCGCACGTATTGTCCCGCCGTAAATCATAATGGAAGGCCTGTTTAACCGCGCCATTGCCATAACCGAACCGGGCATATTCTTATCGCAGCCTGGTATGGCTATCAATGAATCATACCATTGTGCGCCCATTACAGTTTCAATGGAATCGGCTATTACATCGCGTGAAGGCAGGGAATATTTCATCCCTTCCGTTCCCATCGAAATACCGTCACTAACTCCGATTGTGTTAAAGATAAAACCAATAAGGCTCGAATCAACAACGCCTTTTTTTACAAGCTTTGCTAAGTCATTAAGGTGCATATTGCAGTTATTGCCTTCCCAGCCCATGCTTGCAATACCAACCTGGGGCTTTTTCATATCGTTATCTTTTAACCCGATTCCGTATAGCATTGCCTGTGAGCCTACCTGTGAACGCTGCTGGGTTAATCTTTGGCTGAATTTATTTAATCCTTCATGCATTTCTATTACCTCAATTGACGTTTAGTGGAAAATAATTTTTATAATGTATAAGAAACATTGAACAAACAAATTTATTCTTTAAGGAAGCAGGGTAGTTCTTTAACTATTTTAATCTGCTTTTGTTTTGCGTAGGATTAAAAGTTATCTCTTTGTGATTCTCCGCTTGTGGCGGGGTAGTTCGCGAAAATATTATCGTTAAAAATAAATGTACGAAATTAAACTGAATAATTATATTGTTTAGGACAAACAAATAGGAAGAATAAATATCATCAATTAACTGCTAATGCAAATATATAGCGCCTGCAAACGAATGAAGGTTTATCAGCTTTTCATTTTTAAGATGATCTTTGATATAATTTGATTTTTCTTCTTCTTTATATCTTCATAAATGGATTCAGCGTTTTTTAAAAATTCTGCCGCTTCAGTTTGATTTGAAAGCCCCGAACAGTTTATTGCGACATTAAGGAATGCACCTTCGGCGGCGGTTGAAGTCAGCGATATTGCAACACCGGCATCCGATAAAGAATTTTGATTCCCTTTTTCCGCTATAAGTTCAAGCATCGGGAGTAAATCTTTACATTTGTTTATTACGTCGGCAGGAACAATTGCGGCTTCCATTGTTGCTTTATCTATTGCCTCTTTCCTAAGAGTTTTTTGTTCATCCGATTCTTTTGGCAATTTAAATGCTTCCATAACCTTGTCGAATGAAAGGTTATCTTTATCTGCAAGTGTAAGAAAATCATTTTTAAAGGCTTCTAATATTAAAATTAAATCTTTAGCTTCCTGTTCGAATTCAAGATATTTTTTCTTCCCGATTGTCAGGTTGCACACCATTACTCCGAGGGATGAAGCAAGAACTCCGCATAATGCAGAAACATTTCCTCCGCCCGGAGTAGGGGAGTTTGAAGATAATTCATCCAGATAATTTTTTAATGATTTTTGTGTTTTCATAATATTAGCCGATTAATTAAAATATTTAGTTGATAAAATTAAATCATATAATCAATAATTTTTTCATTTTTATGAAAATGATTTAATTCGCTTAATCCTAATTTTTCTATTGAAAGATCTACAAGTGATTTTTCATCAAGATTCTTCCCATTTGCATAATATATTCCGGCCTGAAGCAGGGCTTCAAGCGGGACAAGCCCGACAATTTCACTTCCCATAACTTCAACCCCTCTTTTTTTTGCTTCTTTCTTAACTTCCTCAATTGCGACATGTATCGGGGTAATGTTAAAATTTGTTAAATTCATAGAAACCTGGGTGATATTGTGTTTCTCAAGAGAAACGCCCATCCCTTTTACATTCTTCAGTCTGCCTGGTTCTTTTACACTTTCTCCGTTTATCTTTATAACTTTTCCCAATTCGTCTCTTTTAGGCCTGCCGGATTCCCGAAGAATTTCAGCAATTTCTTTTGCAAATTTTATATTCTCTGTCTTCAGATTAACGTTATAAGCAACAAGAAAAAATCTTGCACCGGTTACAATAGCTCCTAATTTTGGATTAAAGATGTTTTTGCCATAATCGGGCTGCCACAAAGGATTTTTTAACTTTTCCTCTAATCCTTCATATTCTCCTTTCCTTATATCTGAAAGGTTTTTCCTTCCGGGATGCCTTGCCGCATTTTCATATAAATAAACCGGAACGTTTAGTGTTTCGGAAATGCTTTCGGCATAAGCTTCGGAAATCTTAACGCAGTCATCCATCGAAGCGTTTTTAACAGGAACAAATGGAACTACATCAATCGCACCTATCCGCGGATGTTTTCCGGTGTGTTTGGTCATATCAATGTTTGCTGCTGCGGCTTTGCTGATTGCAATTATTCCTTTAAGAATACCAATTTCATCGCCTGCCAATGTTACAACAACCCTGTTGTAATCGCCATCCGGTTCAAGATTTAATAGTTTACATCCTTTAATGCCAATTAAAGAATCTTTCATTGCAAGAAATGTTTCTACTCTTGTTCCTTCGCTAAAATTTGGAACACATTCAATAATCTTCATACTAAAGCCCTTATTGTTCTCAAATACTCCACCGGGCAAAATATAAACTTAATTTCCGGTTGATTCTAAAAATATATTTCAATATTTCGTTAAAAATAATGAATTTATATGAAAGAAAAACATTTTCAACAGTTGTTTTAACGCTAATGAGATTCAATAACAAAGTGAAATTCTGAATTGTTCCATCCTTCGTTATTGTCTTTTAAGGATTTTTCTACGAAAGTTACATTGTTTTGTTTATCGATTAGAATAACGGTTGATGAACGTGTTCCGTAGAATGGGGTTGATACAAAGATAGGGGAAACAGCTCTTTCAATTTCCAGCCCTATTCCGGTATCGGGGAGCAATTCATCGGGCGGGGTAGAAGTGTCTGACAAAATACCGAAAAGGTCTTCTGCAAGAATGTTCTCATTTTTAATAATATTTGAAAAGGATTTTTTACTTTTTTCTACCTTTGGCCAGGGAGTATCCAAAAGATGATTACTTAACGCGTATGTACCGGGTTGCAAATTTAATGCACTTTTTGTTTTATTAGAGAAGTAATAAGCGGTTTCATAATCCATAAATATAAGATTATATCCATTATATTTTTCAGAGCTTAGAATAAGCCGGTTTGCAAAATTTACCGGAGTTTCCTTACTTACTAAAAAATCAGTTACAATTTTGCCTCGCGTGGGCCTCACTGTTATAGTATCTTTCTGGCTTCTGTAGTTTGTAATTGCGGCAAATCTTCCCTGTTTTGTAATACCGAGCCAGGTGCCTCCTGCCTGTAAATCTTTTCCCCCCAGTAAGAATGGCTTATCGTCCCAGAATTTTGCAGGTTCAGCCGGGCGATTATAAAATTCATCACGGTTTGCTGCTATAATCACTTTATATAGAGGATGATTATTATATGCAATAAGTAAAAGGCACATAAAAATGCTTTCGCTTTTTATAAACAAGATATCATATTTATAAAATACGCATAAAAAACAATATCCGGTAATTTTAACAAGCCTTTCTATTCCTGATATGTTTTTAACACAAAGAATTATAGGATAATTTATAGCATATAAATAATTAAAAAATATTTACGATAATTAAAATGAGACAAAACAAATGAATCTCACGCCTATTATTAATATTATTTACATTTAAAAATATTATATCTTTTAACAGGTTAATATTATATTTTTAATTATTAATGCTGTTATGGCGTAGTTCTATATTAAGTTTAGTCCGGGAACTTGCATTTTTCCCTTATATATTTAGTATTTAAATGATACGATATTGTTCCCGAATTAGTAAAAAAAGTTTTAAAAGAAGGTAGTTTAGATTTGAAACATGTTATTCTGAAAGTTGATGAAGAAAAATATAAGACACTAAAGTTGATTGTTAAAGAGTTTAAAGAACAATTTCCTAATACTATTATCGGTCCATTAAGGCGGGGAAACCTTGGTGATTATATAATAGCAAGTTTTGTAATAAGAGATGAAAAATTTAACCAGATAATTGAAAAATTAGAGGGTGAAGGTATAAAACTATTTAGTAAAGAGACCAAAAACGAACTTAAAGAAATGCTTTTACAAAATTCAATTAGTAGTCTGGCAGAACGTTCTGAGCATGAAAATATACAAGCGGTTGCAAAAAACAACACACCCGGGGCTGTTCTGGATTATGCAATTAAAACCGGCGATTATGAAAAAGTTATCCAGCTTTCAAAGGATTACCGCAGCGGGTTTGAAATATTAAAAAAAGCCAAAGACAGCATTGATAAAACCATTACTAATGCTGTTGAAATTGCATATTATAAAGCAATTAAAAGCAGGTACGATGCAGATAAAAGCGTAAATCAGTTGATTAAAATTGCTTCAGATAGGAACTTGAAAACCCTTCACAAACTTGACCTGATTAAATCTGCCGGGTTAAAAGCCATTGAGATTTGCTCCATATATAATGAAATAAATGTTTTAATTCAGATTTGCAACAATAACAATATGCCCCATATTGTGTGTATGAAAGCAGCCTTAAAGATTGCATATGTTCTGTTTAGCGATGGCGAAAAATTTGAAGAAAATATAGACTATATAATTAGGTATTTAAATCTTCGCTGGCTGGATATAGTGTCGCTTACTGTTAGTTCAGAAATGACTGAAAAAGAAAAGGGAACTTATAAAACACTAATAACTGCTATAAAAGAAGAATCCGGCAAAAATGCATAAATCTGCCAGGCAAATATTCTGGCCACACCGGGATAAATAGTAAAGCAATTAAATTTATATTATGCCGGAATCTTAAAAACCTTATGCAGGTTATTAGATACCGTTGTACAGTTCTTCGTGAATTTTGATAAAAAATATGCCGTTTTTTTCCTTCTCTTTATTTAATTAAAATCATTATATTTGACTTGATAAAAGGTTTAGATAAGAATATTTAAGTAATAGCTCTTAATTAATAGTTTTAGTGCTTTAGAAAACTCTTTGATTATCCAAAAGATAAGACACAAAAAGCTAAATGATTTCATATTTTAATAAACTCTTTTACTCGTTAATAATAAAAAAAACGGGAAAGATAAGCACCCTGCTTATCTTAATATTAGGAACTTTACTCCCATCGGAAATCTATTCACAGTTAAAAGACACTCCAAATAAGCTGTCGGGAATTAACTTCGAGCATATTCTAAGCGATAAAGGTTTATCTCAAAATACTATTCATTGTATATTGCAGGATAGTCAGGGTTTTATCTGGTTTGCTACGGAAGATGGGCTGGATAAGTATGACGGTTATAATTTTACCGTCTATAAAAATAATCCTTTAGAAGGAAATTCGATTTCCGATAATTTTATATGGACAATTTATGAGGATAGAAGCGGTACACTTTGGATTGGAACGAACAGCTGCGGAATAAGTAAATTTGACAGGCAGACGGAAAAATTTAAAAATTATACTTACAATCCTAATAATCCTAACTGTTTAAGCAATAATAACGTACGTGCAATACTTGAAGACAGTAAAGGCAATTTATGGATTGGTACCGAAGGCGGGGGATTAAATAAATTCGACAGGAAAAAACAAAAGTTTACTACTTATTACCATAATCCATTAGACAAAAACAGCTTAAGCAATAACGTAGTTATTTCTGTTTTTGAAGATAAATCGGGCTTCTTATGGCTTGGCACTGATGCCGGACTGGATAAATTTGATCCTAAAACCGGGCACGTGGTTAGCTATCATTTTGAATCTAATAATCCAAACAGTATTAGTAATAATGTTATATTCTCAATTTATGAAGACCATGCAGGCAGGTTTTGGGTCGGTACTTCAAATGGCTTGAATCTATTTGACAGAAAGACTGGTAAATTTTCAAGATTTTTTAGTAGTGCTGATATATCAAGTAACCTCGATAATGGTAGAATAAATGCTATGCTTGAAGACAAAACCGGAATTTTCTGGGTTGCAACCGGCGGAGGCTTATATCAGTTTAATGTTAAAAAGAAAAAATTCATCAGCCTTAATGAAACTACATCACGTTCAACCTTATTGAGTAATAATAATATTCTTTCGTTATATGAAGATAATTCAGGTCTAATCTGGGTTGGTACTGCCGAAGGCGGAATTATTAAATACGACCGCGAACGTATTAAATTTAAGAATTATATACACGACATATATGATAAAAACAGTTTAAGTTATAATACTGTTCGGGCGATATATCAGGATAAGTCAGGCTTATTGTGGATTGGTACTCTTGGCGGAGGAATAAACAAATACGATGCTAAGCAAAATATTTATTCCCATTTTCTGCATCAATCTAATAATTCTTACAGCCTGTCAAATAATTCGGTTAGCTCTATATTCCGGGACAAATCCGGCACATTATGGGTAGGTACCTGGGACGGAGGCCTTAATAAATTAATTAATTCTTCCGATGTAAAGTTTATGCATTATATTCATAATCCTTCTAATCCGTTTAGTTTAAGCAGCAATATCGTACAGTCAATATATGAAGATTCAAAAGGGAGGTTTTGGGTAGGTACAGGCATTGGGCTTGATATAATGGACAGAAAAAGCGGAAAGTTTTATAATTATACCAATAATTTGATGGATGCTAACAGTATTAGTGATAATCAAATTCAGTCTTGTATAAAAGAGGATAGGAACGGCAATCTATGGGTAGGCACATGGAACGGACTGAACAAACTGGATCTTTCTAAAGTTCCTGTTAAACCGCCATACAATAAATTGATATTTAACCGTTATTTACACTTAGCAGACAACTTATATAGCTTAAGCGACAATAGGGTTATGTCTATTTATGAGGATAAAGACGGAACTTTATGGTTCGGAACGTACGGCGGCGGGTTAAATAAACTTACGGTTGATCAGCAAAAAGTTAATAGCGAGAAAGCCCATTTTGTTAATTATTCTATTAAAGATGGTTTAACAAGTAATATTATATACTGCATAGTAGGCGATGATGAAGGGAACCTGTGGTTAAGTACAGATAACGGGTTATCAAAGTTTAATCCTAAAACAAAAATTTTTAGAAATTATTATGAAAACGATGGATTGCAGGGAAACCAGTTTTATTGGGGCGCAAGTTTTAAGGGAAATAATGGAGAACTCTTTTTAGGAGGAACAAATGGAGTTACAGCATTTTATCCTTCAAGCCTTAGAGATAATCTGCATATTCCTCCTATTGTAATAACGCAGTTCCAAATTTTTAATAAACCGGTTTCTATTTATAGCGAAGGTTCGCCTTTAAAGAAATCATTAATAGAAACTAAAGAAATATCACTAACGTACAGTCAAAATGTTTTTTCTTTTGAATTTGCTGCTTTGGATTTTACCGCACCGGGAAAAAACCAGTATGTCTATATGATGGATGGATTTGATAAATACTGGATACAATCGGGTAACCGGCGGTTTGTAACTTATACTAATCTGGATCCTGGTGAATACACATTCAAAGTAAGGGGTTCAAATAATGATGGCATCTGGAACCTGACTGGTACTTCAATAAAAATTATTATCCTTCCTCCTTTCTGGCGAACCTGGTGGTTTATACTTATCTCGGTTCTTACTCTTGGCGGAATTATTACTTCAATAATTATTTATAGAGTTAAACATTTACTTGACATAGAAAGATTCAGGATAAAACTTGCCGCAGATTTACATGATAATATAGGCTCCAGCCTTACAGAAATTTCTATTTTGAGCGAAGTAATATCGAAAAAGTTAGATTCTGTGGGCGAAGATGTTATTAAAAGTTTAAGGATGATAAGTGACAGTTCAAGGAATTTAATAGACAATATGAGCGATATAGTATGGCTTGTTAATCCTAAAAGGGATTCTTTGTATGATTTAATACTGCGGCTTAGAGATACATATACAGAATTGTCTTCGTATGCAAGTATTTCATTCAGATCTGAAAATCTGAAATCGCTGGAGAAAGTATCTTTGTCAATGGAACACCGCCAGCATTTGTACCTGATATTTAAGGAAGGTATAAACAATTGTATAACTCATAGCAGTTGTACAGAAATATCATTAGATGCTTTTGTAAAGGGGAAGAGATTGGAGATGGTTCTTAAAGATAACGGTAAAGGATTTAACGTTGATTGTGAATATGAGGGTAACGGCCTGGGCAATATCCAACGCAGAGCCAAGGCAATAGGCGGTAATATCAATATTCAATCAAAAGAGGGGGAAGGAACTACTCTTCAATTTGTTGGTAATATTTTATAAAATCAGTGATGTCTTGTCTTTCCACTATATTTGGATGGGAATCTAATGAATAAATCTCTTATATTGCTTGTATGGATGGAGGTTTAATATGATAAAAGTAATTGTTGTTGAAGACAATGATGCAATTCGCGAGGGGTTGAAAATATTAATAGACGGAACCGAAGGGTATAATTGCATAGTTGCATATCCCCGATGTGATATAATGCTGAAAACCCTTGAAAAACTAAATCCCGATGTGCTTTTAATGGACCTTGGCCTTCCGGGTATGAGCGGCATAGAAGGAATAAAAAAAGCCAAGGCAATACTGCCGGAGCTTACTATCCTCGTCCTTACAGTTTATGAAGAAAATGATTTAGTCTTTGACGCATTATGCGCAGGTGCATGTGGATATTTAGTAAAAAAAACTCCGCCATCTAAACTTCTTGAAGCTATTCAGGAAGCATATCAGGGCGGCTCTCCAATGAGTGCTAATATAGCCAGAAAGGTAATCGATTTCTTTCAGCAGAAAAAGCAGTTCCTTCCTCAGAAGCAGCAAAGTATTCTTACTCCAAGAGAAAAGGAAATTCTTAGCGGCTTAGTTGAAGGCAAAAGCTTTAAGGCTATTGCAGATTCATTGTTTATAAGCATTGAGACTGTCAGATTTCATTTCAGAAATATATATAAGAAACTTCATGTCCACTCTCAATCTGAAGCTGTTGCTAAGGCAATAAAAGAGGGAATAATCTAACCAATTTAATTGTTTTTTGCATTTCTAACCAATTCTTAACAGTCCATTTTATAATCAAATTAACCAAATCAGATTCCACCCGTTTGGGTGGTATACCTATTCAAAATTACGACTTTAGTAATAAAATACGTCCGATTAGGTAGTGGTTTGATGGTATTATAAGCAATAGATTTAACAGCGCTGTTAAAATGTTTTGTAAGTAAATTAAGTTTGTTATGAAAAATGATACAGTAAGTATTTTTTATTGACCGGATTATAAGTTTAGAAATATTAAATGATTAAAGTTATTGTTGTTGAAGATAATGATACGATTCGTGAAGGGTTAAAGATATTAATTGACGGGACCGAAGGTTACGGTTGTATCGCTTTGTATTCCAGATGTGAACCAATGCTGAAAAACCTGGCTAAAATGAAACCGGATGTCCTATTGATGGATATAGGTTTGCCGGGGATGAATGGTATTGAAGGCATTAAACAGGCTAAAGCGATTCTTCCGGAATTGAATATTTTGGTGTTGACTGTATATGAAGAAAATGATTTAATCTTTGATGCTTTATGTGCAGGTGCTTGTGGATATTTAGTAAAAAAAACTCCACCTTCAAAATTACTTGAAGCTATTCATGAAGCATACCATGGCGGCGCCCCAATGAGCTCTCATATTGCCCGGAAAGTTATAGACTTTTTCCAGCAGAAAAAACAATTTGCTCCGGTAGATTCGCCAAATATATTAACACCAAGAGAGAAAGAAATACTAAGCGGACTGGTTGAAGGGAATAGTTTTAAAGCTATAGCAGATTCACTATTTATAAGTATTGAAACAGTGAGATTCCATTTTAGAAATATATATAGAAAGCTTCATGTCCATTCACAATCTGAGGCAGTTGCAAAGGCTATAAAGGAAGGCCTTATTTAGGCGGGAAATGGCTTAATAATAGGCACTAAATAATTATTCCCTATCTATTTAGGTAGGGTAATTATGAAAATATGAAGGAAAGTTTTTAAAATACCTACGTTTAGGTAGTGGTTTAGGCAGTATTAAATATATAGTTTATTAATCGTGGTTTTTCCCTGCATTTAATGTGGTAGATAGTAATCTAAACCTTAAAATCTGAATAGATATTTGGTAACTGATATTAAGTGATTTTCAGCATCTGTAAGTAAATAGGCTAAAAAATCCTGAATAAAATAGGATAAAAAAAATTACTTTTGGTTCGTTAACTAACAAAATAGGTGAGAATGATTTTCGAAATTCTACCAGACAAATCGGCTTATTCAAATTAAAAAGATAACTCGCATGAAAATAAATTTTACATCCCGGAGGGATACATGAGATTTTGGCTACAATTTATTTCAATATTAATTCTTTCAGTCATACTCTCTACTAACGCTTTCTCACAAACCGGTAAAATAGCCGGAAAAGTACTTGATGCCGGAAGTAAAGAGCCAATAGTTGGTGCTAACGTTGTATTAGTCGGTACAACTATGGGAGCAGCTACAGATCTTGATGGTACTTATACCATCCTGGATATAGCACCAGGCGTTTATACTGTAAGAATTTCGGCTGTTGGCTATCAATCACTCGATCTTAAGAATGTTCGTGTGTCAATAGACTTTACAACGAGAGAAGAAGTCTCTTTAAGAGAGTCTGCTGTTCAGGTTGAAGCTGTAGTGGTAACTGCTGAGAAACCTCTCGTGCAAAAAGACCTGACATCTTCCACAGCTACAATAAATAACCAGGACATACAGTCTTTGCCAGTTACAAGTATGCAGGATGTACTTCAGCTTCAAGCCGGTATTGTAAAAGATCAAAATGGTGATCTGCATTTTAGAGGCGGCAGAAAAGGTGAAGTATCTTATTGGATTGATGGCGTGCCTGTTACAGATTCGTATGATGGTTCTACGGTTGTAGATATTAATAAAAATTCAATTCAGGAAATGCAGCTTGTTACAGGCGCATTCAATGCTGAATATGGCCAGGCAATGAGCGGTATAGTTAACATTGCAACCAAGTCAGGCGGAAGCCAGACACACGGTATGATTACTGCCTATGCTGGCAGCTATGTTACCGGTAATTCTGATGTTTTTATGGGCTTGCAAAAAATAAGGCCGTTATCCACACAGTGGGTTGAAGGCTCATTAAGCGGCCCGATTGCAAGCGATAAGCTTACTTATTATATGGATGCCCGTTATTATTACAATGCTGGCGATCTTTACGGTCAAAGGAAATTTAACACATGGGATATTTCCAATACTACCGATGCAAACGAAAATAATTGGATAATTCAAAAAACCGGAAATAATGAAATAGTTCCTATGGCTCCATTTATGGAAGCTTATATTCAGGGTAAATTAACTTATAAGGTTACATCCGATTTTAAAATTTCTTATGATTATATTCTTAACAACAGCCGCGGAAAAGACTATGACTTTTCTTATAAATACAATCCCGATGGAGAACTTAGTAATTTTAAGAAAGGCTATCTTAATACAGTTACTATGACGGATGCTGTTAGCAGTAAATCTTATTTTACATTAGGACTTTCATACTTCTTCAGAGATTACAGGGAATACCTTGACACAAGTGATTATTCCTTTGCGGATTTGTTTACAAGAAAAGATCCTTTCAACCAAAATTATGTAAACTCAAAGTTAATAGTTGCGCCGGAAAGTACATTCTTAACGAGCGGAACAAATATGGCTCATAATGTTCATAATACGGATACTTATGTAATTAAATTTGACTTTACCAGCCAGATAACACAGAATCATGAATTTAAAACAGGATTCTTGTTCAATCAGTATAAATTATACCTGCACAACATTAACCTTCATATGTCTGACGTAGACAATAACCGTGACCCTGTTACCGACGGCAAACCTTTTTTGGAAGGTCCTATTGTAATACCGACAACGGAAAGTACAGACAATATATCTTACGAACATAAGCCATGGCAGTTTTCTTTTTATGCTCAGGATAAAATGGAATACAATTCTCTAATTATTAATCTTGGCTTACGTTTTGACTATTTCCATCCTGATGGGCAGGTGCTTTCAGATCCATCCGATCCTAATATTTATCTTCCTGTAAGGCCGGAGAATCAGGATTCGGTTGTAGCTCCGGGCGGTACTCATGCTGATGCAGTTGCCAAGAGAATGACTTACTGGTATAAAAACGCTTCAGATAAATGGCAGGTAAGCCCAAGATTAGGCGTGGCATTTCCTATCACGGAACGCGGGGTTGTACACTTCTCATACGGATTATTCTTCCAGATACCGGATTTCTCAAGGTTGTATGAAAACGCTGGTTATAAACTGCCGGTTTCTGGTGGAAGCAACTATCTGGGAATAGTTGGTAACCCGGATTTGCAGCCTGAACAAACCACAAGCGGCGAGCTCGGCTTACAGCAGCAATTGACCGATGATATTGCAGTTGATATTACGGCATACTTCAGGGATATAAGAAATCTTGCGGGCACATTAAACCAATTTATGTATGTTTTCGGCGGCTCCAAAATATACAGCCAATATGTTAATGCAGATTATGGATTTATCCGCGGCGTAGTTGTCTCTCTTACCAAACGGTTCGGTGGAGGAGTTTCAGCTGCTCTTGATTATACCTATCAGATAGCTAAAGGAAATGAATCTGACCCGACAACTGCTTATAATTTAATGAACAGCGGTAAGCAGGCACAAACTGAACTTATTCCTTTGGATTGGGATCAAACACATACTGTTAATCTATCAGTTAATTATACTAACCCGGCGGATTGGGGTGCAAGTTTTATCTTTCAATACGGAAGTGGAACGCCTTATACGCCTCAATTAACAGTTAGTGTTGGTAACCTTATTTATAATTCGGAAATTAAACCTGCTACTTATGATCTGGATTTCCGTGTATATAAAGATTTCAGATTTGGTTCCTCTACAACATTATCCGTTTTCCTTCGTGTTAATAACCTTTTGGATACCAAGAATGCAACCCAGGTTTATACCGATACCGGACAGCCTGATTGGTCACTTACTGAACGGCAACAGATATTAGTAAATCCACCGCAAAAGGTTGCTAGTATTACAGACTGGTATACTAAACCTTATTACTATTCGGAACCAAGAAGAGTTGAATTCGGAACAACAATAACATTTTAAAGATGTGAGTTAATATTATGAGAAAAATTTTACTACTGACTTTAATTATTATAACATCAGAATTGGCCTTTGGACAAACGGACTATCTTATACCATGGGCAAAAACAAACCGCGGTAATAGTTTATATACCAGGTTTGGTATTCATAATGGTAATAGAATAGGCCTTACTTTTAGAAGTGATGGCTCAATTTCAGGAACTAATGCTAATGATATCAGGGGTGACTGGCCGTATCCTGCAACTAAAGACGGGTATATTGGTGATGTTACGCCTTTGGTTGGAATTGAGATTCCCATTAAAGATTATAATGGCGATGGTAAATTAGATACCCTGCATTCTGTAACTATATCACCAGGACCAAGATCCGGACAGGCTGCAAAAACTGATCCTTCTGATGGACATTTTCAGGGCTTTGAACCGGAACCGGGATATGTAAAGCTTAGTCAGGATACAGTTTCTATGAGCCATATTAGTTCTACATGGCCTTCTTCATGGCCGGACCATCCGGATTGGATTGATTCTACCGGTAAAGCAGTTTGGGATGGATATTTTGGCAAGGGTGTTATAAGAGCTGATCAGGAAAGCTATTTTGTTATGGATGATGCTATGGATACCAGCCCGCAGCAAAGGACAAGCAAATTATTTCATCCTGATTCCACTGACAATTCCCGCAATGGTATGGGGCTTGTGGTAAGAGTCAGAGGAATGCAGTGGTCGCAAATACAAGCGCAGGATGTTCTTTTCTGGTTGTATGATATTTCCAATATCGGAACTACAAATTATAACAAAGTTGTTTTCGGTGAAGTTGTTGGAGGTTGCGTTGGTGATGTCGGGCAGAATTACAATGACTGTTCCGATGATTTGGGCTATTTCGATTTAAATAATAATTTAACTTATACCTGGGATTATGATGACAAAACTTCGGATCCTTTATGGACTTCAATAAGTACTGTATTATCGGGTGTCAGAACTAATATGGGATACGCCGGATATGCTTACTTAGAAAGCCCCGGTAACGGTTTTGATGGTATTGACAATGATAATGATGCTGTCGATGCAAGCAGCTCTGCATTTCAATCCGGCGATTTTACATATAGTTCACAATTAGGTACTTATACCTTAGCGCGCACACTGCATAGAAATGATGCGGGCACTAACACAAACTGGCCTGCTAATGAAATAATATTAATTGATCCTGGCACTTATAACAGAACAATTGTCATGCTAGATACATTACTTCATACTATTTATGACACAGTCTATGTTTCTTCACTCGGTCAGCAATACAAAATATATGACGGTGCAGTTCTGTCTGAAGTAGTAAATAACGGATTAGATGATAACCTGAATGGTATTATTGATGAAAATCGTGAATTACATTATGAGAGGATATTTAAAGACAGCCATGGTGTTGTATCGAAAGAAGAAATTAGGCCATTGTATTACAGGAACTACTTTACAGGAAGTGGATCAAGTAATACTATGATTGATGAACGCCGGGACAGCGGCCCGGGTTCTGTTACTTCAGGGTGGGTGCCGGATTATGCACAGCAGGCTGATGCAACAACAGGCAAGTATCCCGGTACTATTAAGTCGCACTGGTCAGGTGATGAAAATGGAGACTGGAGCCGTACTAAGGATGATGTTGGCGCTGATGGCGTTGCGGATACAAAGGATATTGGTGAAGGTGATGGTATGCCTACTTCAGGTGAACCTCATTTTGATAAGACCGATGTTAATGAATCTGACCAGATTGGTCTAACAAGCTTTAACTTTTTTAATCAAACAGCATCGCCCCCTATGAATAATAATGAAACTTTGTGGAACAGGATGAAACCCGGCTATTTTGATGTTATTTCTGCTCAGGCACAAGATGGCGACTTTATTTATTCTTCTGGTTACTTCCCATTGTTGCCGAACCGTACAGAAAGGTTTTCATTAGCTCTTGTATTCGGCCAGGACAGCGCTCATATATTTAAGAATAAACAAATAGCTCAGAAAATATATAATGCTAATTATGACTTCCTAAAACCGCCTCCAAAACCGATTCTGACAGTGGTGCCCGGAGATAAAAAAGTTACCTTGATTTGGGATAGTAAAGCAGAAGCTTATACTTCTTTCCAGGGTTATAATATTTACCGTTCAACTGATGCCGGATTTACAGAGGGTGATGGTTCAGCAATAGCTACCTATGATCTTAAAGATACAGTTTCCGGATATTTTGTACCTGTTACTCAAGATCTTGCTGAATTACCAAGGTTTTACCTGGGAAGTAATTCCGGTTTGACGCATACTTACGTAGATAATAATCTTCAAAATGGACAGGGTTATTTTTATGCAGTAACAGCATTTACTTCCGGTGATCCAAATAGTAATATTTATCCGGCAGAAGATCCAAAATTTATTACAGTAAGTGCAAGCGGAGCTGTTCAAAGAGATGTTAATACGGTATTTGTTACTCCCCGTGCAGTTGTTGCAGGGTATGTCGGACCAAACGCTCCAAGTTTATTAGGCGCTGCACCGGGAACAGAAACATTCGGAACAGGTAAAGTTTATCTGCATGTTGTTAATCCTCTTTCTGTAAAGAATAAAACTTATCGTGTAAATTTTGCATCTAACGTAGTCAACTTAGTCCCTACGACGACTTCATATTCAGTTATTGATTATACAAACTCCACCCTGACAGATACGCTTATAAAAGTTACGTTATCATCGAATGTTCAGCCCGGAGATGATGATAAAAACGTTTTTGACGGCGTTTATCTGACGGTGGATAATGACTGGACTGTAATGTATGATACTGCAAAATCCGGTTGGAATGCGACTCATACTAAGAAAGATTATACGCTTTCATTTACAGCGGCAAAAATAGCGGGTGTAGTTGAAACCGGTATTGCATACCCACGCGATTATAATATGGTATTTGATGCGAGCATTTCTGCTTCAGATACTTCAAGCGCTCTGAATGTAACTCAGACCAGTGGCAGCATATATAAAATTGCCAAGACCACATCTAATTTCAGGATTTACGATGCTATTACAGGAGATCCTATTAAATATGCTTATCTTGATGCAGGTTTGAAAGGGCAGTTCTCTTCTTTAGACAGAATTATTTTCCTTCAGGATACTAAAACATCTGCGGGGCAGGATACAACTATAATGTCCTGGCTCTTACAGGTTGTCGGGGCAGATACTTCCTGTTACCACCCTACTGCCGGTGATACATTAAAGCTTAAAGTAACAAAGCCGTATTCAAGTACAGATATCCTTCAAATTACTACTACTGCTGCAACTGTAAACAAAAGTCTTGCATCTGCACAGTTAGATAAGATTCGCGTTGTACCTAATCCTTATATAGCAACTACAACACAGGAAGCTGCGTTACCGGCTACCATAACAACAGGCAGAGGTACCAGAAAAATATCGTTTATCCATTTACCTAAATCTTCCAGTATATATATATATACTTCGCGAGGTGAACTGGTACGTAAACTTGTAATGCCCCTCGGTCAGCAAATTAATGATGGATCATTGGACTGGGATTTAACTACATCGGCCAATCTTGATGTTGCATATGGCGTTTATTTCTATATGGTTGACGCGCCTGGTGTAGGTCAGAAATTTGGCAAACTTGCAATTATCAAGTAAGAGGTTATTTATGAAGAAATTTTTATTAGTTATTACAGGTTTTCTTTTAATCGGAAATATTTATGCTCAAAATAAGGTAGGCACTACTGCTGCGCCTTTTCTTGGAATAGGCGCAGGCCCTGAAGCTATTGGTATGGGCGGCGCTTTCACTGCTGTTGCTACCGGACCTTCGGCGCTGTATTGGAATCCCGCCGGAATATCAAGGTCAGGTAAAACGCAAGTGTTAATTGAACATACTAATTACCTTGTCGGAACCAGTTACAATTACTTTGCAGCAGTTGTTGCACTGGATCAGGACAATGCAATTGGTGTAAGCGTTACCGATCTCGATTACGGAAGTGAAGATGTTACGACGGTGGATAATCCGGATGGAACAGGAGAGAAATGGAGCGCAATGGATCTGGCTATCGGACTCACTTACTCCCGTAATTTAACTGACCGCTTTTCAATAGGCGGTACGGCAAAGATGATTAGGCAGAGTATTTGGCGTGAATCTGCAACCGGCTGGGCGATGGATGCAGGACTGCTATATATTACTCCATTCAATGATCTGAAAATCGGTATGGAAATAGCAAATTTTGGAACTGATATGAGGTTATCAGGGCAGGATCTTTATATATCTTATGACCCTGATGCAACAAAAGCCGGGAATAATGCTAATATCCCGGCAGAATATTATACCGATTCATTCCCGCTCCCGCTGACTTTCAGGATTGGACTGGCAATGGATGTATTAAGGCTTGAGGAGAATACAATAACAGTTGCTGTGGATGCACTGCATCCTAATGATAATG
>JARLHB010000546.1 GCA_031292465.1 Ignavibacteriaceae bacterium | reverse complement strand
TCGCTTATTGTTGATGCATTTGCCACGGCATTTGCAGGTGTAGTAGGAACAAGCGCGGGAACGGCTTTTATAGAATCAGCCACGGGGATTGAGGAAGGCGGGCGCACCGGGCTTACTGCTGTTGTTGCGGGACTGTTATTTCTTCCCTTTTTATTCTTTTCGCCGCTTCTTTCTAATATTCCGGGTATAGCCACTTCTCCGGCGTTAATTCTTGTCGGCGCTTTTATGATGAAGCCAGTACTGAAAGTTAACTGGTCCAAATTTGACGATGCAGTGCCCGCATTTCTTGCTTTAGTGCTTATCCCCTTCACTTATTCCATAACACAGGGCATTATATGGGGATTTCTAAGCTGGACGTTAATAAAGCTGGTTCTTGGTAAAAAAGATGAAGTCCCGCTTATGATGTTAATTATAGATGCATTTGCAATTTTAGCGCTTTTAATATAGAATATTACATTGCTGATTAAACTGAAGAATGAATTGCACAAATATGCAGTAATATTTAAATATTGCGGGTATTAATCGAAGTGTAAGTGATACAATTTAATTTTTACTATAATCAGGGTTTAATTTTCTCAAACTCTATAGCTACGTTTTGTAGTATATCAGCCGTTATCTGTAACACTTAACAAAATAATAATATGATCCTATTATTTTTTAGTTGACTTTATAAAATAAGTTCATTAGATTTTTCTCAGAGATATTTATTTCAAATCTCTGCATTCTTTCACATATACGAAGCAAAACCTATTACCCTTTCTACTACTAGCGTTCTTGAATAATTTGAAACTTAAAATTTATAAGAAATATTTTTTATAATTTTTCTTAAACTTAGTTCCTTCATTTTACGTCAAAGGAATAGTAATAATATACAATACACGGAGTAAACGATGGACAGCCATGATTTAAAATTTTTGGTTGCTGAGGACGAGTTTATTGTCGCCCTTGGGTTAAAACAGCTTCTTGAGGATATGGGTTTTAAGGTAACTTCTCTTGTTAGTACCGCTCTTGAAGCTATAACAAAATCGGAGGCCGATAAACCCGATTTTATTTTAATGGACGTACAGTTAAGCGGCTCATTAAACGGAATTGAGGCTGCCGAAATAATAAGGTATAAGCATAATTTGCCTATCATCTTTTTAACCGACAGAACGAACGAACAAATCCTGAATCAAAGTAAATTTGCATCAAGATATCATTCCATAAGAAAGCCGGTTGATATACTTCAGCTTTCCGAGTTAATAAGACAGATAAATAATGAAACAATTATTCAGCCCGGTGCAAATATTTCGCAGCCTTCTTCTTATACATTTTAATCGGGAAATGTGAATTATATGTTTATAGAAATGTTATTTGTTCCCAATTCTTTAGAATGCCATAAGTTGCGTCAATTCCGCAAAATGGTTTCCTGTTACTTAATTAACCTCTGAAATCTGCCTATCCGGTTATTTTTTATCAAAACTATATGCTTTTATTTCATTTCAGCCTTAAATTCGTTATTTACGTCAATACATTTCTCTGCATAATTGATTAAGTGCAAATGTATATATCCCTAAATTTTTATAAATTTGCGCCGGTATAAATTGAAGAAAAGTGAGGTTGTATCTTATTTCGGGATTCAACGAAGAATATCTTATCTGACAACAAAGGTTAATATAAATTTTATAATCTATACTCAGAGGCTTTCAGTTTGAATCTATTAACAGGGAATTTTATTTATATTTAACGAAATGGGAAACGGTAAGTCCTAATCTACTTATATCAGCGGGGGCGCTTGTCTTATAGTTTATATATAATCGTTCAATATCATATTGAAAAACAGATGGAGTAACAGAGTACCATAAATGAAAACTAAAATACTTTTTCTTTGCTTGATGTTAATTAGCAACGGACTTTATGCCCAGAATATAATACTAAAAGGGAGAATTTTAGAGCAGAACGAAAAACTGCCGGTAGTTAATGCTAACATTTCAATTTCTCAAACACAGGCTGCTGTAAGTAATGGTTCCGGACAATTCTCATTCGGCAGCTTACATGCAGGTACATATTCAATAAAAATTTCACACGTTAATTATAAAACCGAAATACTGACTTTAAATGTCAATTCCGATACCTCAGTTACCGTTTATATGAAACCTAAAAGCTACTTACTTAAAGAAGTAACTGTTACATCAGGCAAATATGTACAGAATATCGATGAACTGCCTTACAGCGCTTCTGTTGTATCAAAAGACAAAATCCGCGAAGTGCCTTATACTTCAGTACCGGAACTGCTTCAGTATGAACCCGGAATTACTATTGTAAGGGATGGCATCTGGAACGCAGATGCCAGCATAAGAGGCTTAAGCAGATCCAATATTGTTACTCTTATTGACGGAGACAGGATTGAAACTGCAACAGATCTTAGTGCAAGGCTTTCATTAATAGATGAAAACGACATTGAAAGGATTGAAGTAATAAAAGGAGCAGCTTCCACATTGTACGGCACCGGAGCTACAGGCGG
>JARLHB010000545.1 GCA_031292465.1 Ignavibacteriaceae bacterium | reverse complement strand
CGCCTGCCTTATAAAAAAAGTTTTCCCTGCTCCAAGATTTCCATTAAGAACTATAACCTCACCCGGTTTTAAATCGTTTGAAAATTTTGTTGCCAGTGCAATAGTGTCATCTTCAGAAATAACATTTTGCCTGAATAATAATTCCACCACTATTTCGGTTCCATAGTTATTATAGGTAAGATCATTTCTTCCATTGATATTCCGCCGTGCTGAAATGTATCTTTATAATATGTAAGATACTTATGATAATCAGTCGGATAAACAAAATAATAATCTTCTTTTGCTATTATATAGTTTATAGTAACGCCGCGTTTAGGCAATTTATATTCTTCGGGATTTTTAATATAGATTGCATGTTTATCGTCAACTTTCAGGTTCCTGCCGAACTTAAATCTTAAATTTGACGAAGCTTCCCGGTCGCCAAGGACTTTTGCGCCTCTTAAAGATCTTATACTGCCGTGATCGGTTGTAATAATTATTTTTGCATTTTTAATTTTTGCAATCTCTTTAAAAGTACCCAGCAGCGACGAATGCATATACCATGTATTTGTCAATGATCTGTACGCCGGTTCATTGGGTGCAATTTCTTTAAGCAAATCGGAATCCGACCTGCCATGGGCTATCATATCTAAAAAGTTAACTACAATTGCAGTTAAGTGAGAGTCGCGGTATGATAAAATATTCTGCTCAAAATTACGCCCGACCTCGGGATCGATTATTTTTATATATTTTAAATCATTCCTTAATTTAATTTTTTTCCTGTCGAGAAAAGACTGCATAAGTTCTTTTTCATATTTATTCATGCTCTTTTCGTCATCATCACCTGAAGACCAAAGCTGGGGATAATGCTTTTCTATTTCCGACGGGAATAGCGCTCCAAACAAAGCATTACGTGCATAAGGTGTAGCTGTGGGCAGAATAGCATAATAATATTCCTTATCAATCTTAAAAAGATCAAGCAGGTGCTGCTCCATAACTAACCATTGATCCAAACGCAGGCAATCTATTACAAAAAGGAATACCGATGATTTTGAGTCTGTAACATGAGGCAAAACATATTTAGGTAAAATTTCCGTTGTAAGAACCGGAGTATCTATATCTCCAACTGAAGCAATCCAGTTGCGGTAATTCTTTTCAACAAATTTTGAAAATTCCTTATTTGCTTCCTTTTTTTGATCATAAAGAGTCTGCCTCAGGTCAATTTCCGGATGGGAATCAAGTTCAATATCCCAGTTTACAAGTTTAAGATAAATCTCTACCCACTCGGCAAAGTCCATTTCATTAAGTAAGGAGCGTGAGATATCGTTAAAATCTACAAGGTAATCTTTTGCAGCATACTGGCCGGAAATAATTTTACCCTCAAGTATCTTTTTACAGACTAATAATATCTGGCTCGGGTTAACGGGCTTCGTAAGGTAGTCTGTAATTTTACCACCGATAGCCTCATTCATCAGGCTTTCTTCTTCACTTTTGGTTACCATAACTACAGGCAGATTGGGATTAATATCTTTAATTTGTGCAAGCGTTTCCAGCCCGCCCATGCCAGCCATCATTTCATCAAGAAAAAGGAGGTCATAATCATTTTCTTTTACGTTGGAAATTGCGTCTTCACCGTTTGTTACGGTATCAACTTCATAGCCCTTTTCGGACAGGAAGATAATATGAGAGCGTAAAAGTTCAATTTCATCATCAACCCATAAAATTTTATTTCGTTTCATAATTCTCTTGTATTTTAATGTTTATCAAACCGGGTAATATTTTTATCGCGATTTTTCTTATTAGACAATTTGATTCTGTATATAATTTAAAAAATATTAATTACTTACCCAATACATCACAAAAATAATGAAAAATACTAATGGAGTTTAAAATAAGTGTGTTTTCAGCCAATTAAGCATCTATTACAATATAATTGTAATTGTTTATCCTCCTATTGCAATATGCACATCTAACCCGGCTTCATTTGAAGTAGTCGGTTCAACTCTTGACGCGCCTTCAGGCTGAACGGTTGTTCTTGTATAAAAGACAGAAAGTGTTACCTTGGAACTTATAGTGTACTTAACTCTCGGTTCAATTGTAACCCTGGTTTGGCCATCCTGCGGTGTGCCGCTGTCTGTATAGTTTCCCGGCGACATATCAAAAAGAATTGTTGAAGTTTGACTGAACGTATAAGAAAATGTAAATTCGATATCATTCTTCAAAGATAAGCCAAACAGGGGAATCTCAAACCCCGATTTTGAATAAGTTGCCGAAAGGCCAATATCCTTGGTGGCAGCCTGTGTTATATTTGAGGTTGATAACCCTAATGAAAATGAGGAACTGGTTGCATATTTTATACTGCCGCTTAAATTACCCTTCCAAAGCTTTCCAAAGGTCATATTTAACCCTATAAGAGGAGCAAAAGCATAGTTTATTTGCTGTGTTTGTGTTACTTTTTTCCCGTCAGGATCAAGATACCAGCCTTCAGTATAACCTGCACTATATGAATGGTCTAAAGAAACTTTTTCTGCTATTGATTTAAATGGAAAGAATTTCTCAAGCCCGTCCCAGCTAATCGACCAGTTAGGCCTTGGTATATAGCTGGCAAAATTCTGTAAAAATCCCGCATGCTGTAATAATGGCAATGTTTCAAATCCTTCAACAAATGCATTGGAAAGGCTTGCCTGTGGATCTGCAGCATAAGGATCATACAGCTTATTTACCTGGCTTATTCCACTTTTAAATACTTTCAAGGCAAACACAGGCGGTAATGAAAAGAACGACCTGCTTAAAGTACCTGTTGACGTTATCGGGCCTGCGCTTTGAAGGTAGTTGTTTTGTGTACTAAAAGGAGTACTTTTATTTAAAGTCCATCCTATTTTCCATGTTAAATCAATCTTTGCCCAT
>JARLHB010000544.1 GCA_031292465.1 Ignavibacteriaceae bacterium | reverse complement strand
TAGCTTCCAAAGATATACCTGTTTCTATGTTGACTACACATATCAATAGCTATTATGAGAAATTCGGTTTCAAAACTATTCTTAGGACCACTGCACGTTTAGTTTCCGTAAAAGGAGCAGAACATAACGGGATAAGGGTATTTAATCATGCAATAGATTTTAATAACGTGGTTAACCTTTATAGTGAGTTTAATAACAGAAAAACCGGAACGATTGTAAGGGATGAAAAATACTGGCTTTCTCAATTTGAATTCAGCGGCGAAAATAAAGATTTATTTCTTGTTTACGAGCAGGATAAAGAACTAAAAGGTTTTATACGGGCAAACAAAAAAGAGAATTATGTTGAAATAATTGAGTATGCTTTCAAAGGTGCGGACAAAGCGGTTCTGACGAAATTGATAGAGAACCTGTCATCAATAACCGGTTCAGATGAATTTGAATTACTTCTTACTAAAAAGGAAGAGGCAAATCTGGATCCTAAATTCTCTTACTCATTAAAAGATGAAAAAGATTTTATGGTTTGCTTTCTTGATGAAAAACTAAACCCGGGAATTAAAAACGAATTAATTAGCGATAGAAATTTAAACTTTTGGCAAAGTGATTTCTTTTAATACATCAAACTTTAAGGCGATAGAATGTTAAAAAAAATATTAGCGGTATCATTTTTTATAATGACTTCTGTATTAACGGCTCAAAATACAGCTTATATAAAGAAAGACGGAGAACAAATAAAAATTGGAAACAGATTTATTGAAAGAGTAATAAACACCTCCGCAAAAAATGTTGGTACAATAAAAATTGAAAATAAAGTATCAGGTCAAAACTATGATGTAAAATCAGACGAATATGCTTTGCAGATTGTCTCCGCAGGAGGAGGCCCTGCATACGGCAAAGAGCAGCATGGAGACAACCCTGTTATTCTTACTGCAAAGGATTTTAAATATACAGACTTTAAAGAAAGTGAACTTGAAAACGGCGGCAAGAAACTAACACTTAATTTTCATTTTAGCCATGAAGTTGAAGACTTTTATCTGAATATCAATTACACAGTATTCCCGGGTGACTTTTACATGAGGAAATGGATTGAAGTATCTGACTCATCATATGGAGTTCAGTTCCTTGATAAAATTTATGTAGAATCAATGACGTTTAGCATTAAAGATTTTTCCCGTGCTCAATTTGGCCAGCCGGTATTTAATAAAGATATTTTTCTCGGAGTGGAATATCCGACTGTATTCAATGAAATTGACGGGAATAAAGTTAGATGCGGGTATGTAGTCGGAGAAAACATAAAGAAGGATGCATATGTAAGCAATACTTCTATTATAGGCATATCGCCGTCTTCTGTAAAACTTGAACAAACTTTTATGGAATATGTAGACAAAATTAAAATTAATGGTACGCGCCCGTATTTACTTTATAATTCATGGTATGATTTCAGAAACCCGGCAGTAGTAAATGATTCCGAAAGTGTAATGAATGAAAAAAGCGTATTAGCAAGAATAGACACATTCAAAAAATACATGACGGATAAATATAACATTACTCTTGATGCATTTGTTCTGGATGATGGATGGGATAAGTATCAAAGTATGTGGGGCATTGATTCATCAAGATTTCCAAACGGATTTAAGCCATTTACAAGTGCGTTAGCAAATACGCATACCGGCCTGGGAATGTGGTCCTCTCCGTTCTGCGGTTATGATCACCGTGATATTCGCGTAAAATGGGGCTTTGAGCACGGCTATGAAAAAGTAGGCGACTTTTTATGCTTTGCCGGTACAAATTATAAAGCAGCATTTAAAAAAGCATTTGTTGATTATACAAAAGAATACAACATAGGCTACTATAAATGGGACGGATTTCCTCTTGCATGCAATGAATTGAACCACGGACATCTTCCGGGAGTTTATTCACGCGAAGCTTATGTATCAACTTATATTGATATTATGAACTCGGTAAGAAAAGTTAATCCAAATATATTTTTGAATATTACAACCGGCACATGGCTTTCCCCCTGGTGGTTGAAATATGCCGACTGTATCTGGATGCAGGGGGCAGATTGGGCTTATTCTGAAGAAGTACCTTCTTTAAACGACAGAGATAAATCAATTACTTATAGAGACGCAGTGCTCTGGGATGACCTTCAAAAGCAGCAACTATTATTTCCTATGTCAAGTTTAATGACGCATGGAATAATAAAAGGCAGGCTGAATTTCCTTGGCGGGAAAGATGAATTGCTTGATTCCTTTACAAATGAAATTATGATGTACTTCGGCAGGGGGGTAATGATGTGGGAACTGTATGTCTCCCCGGATTTATTGTCGGATAATGAATGGAATGCAATTGCAAGTTCCATAAAATGGGCAAAAGCAAATAAGGATGTACTTGAAAAAACAAAAATGATTCTGGGTGAGCCGTTAAAACGTGAGCCGTATGGTTATATCCATCTGACAAATGATAAGGGCATATTATTATTAAGAAACCCGAATGTTGATATGAAGGAAGTAAAAATTAAATTATCTCCGGACCTTGGCGAAGTAAATGAGTCTGAAAAATATTTTGTTAAAATAATTTATCCTTATAATATGATTTTGCCTAACCCGGTGGGAATCAACCAGGAAATAAAGGTAAATCTGGATGGTTATGAAGTCCTGACTGCTGAACTTATACCGTCAAATAAAATAGATAAAAATTTACCGGTAGGTATAAGGTATTCAGTTAACAATAATAATCTAATTGTTTATGGAGAGCCGGCGAATATAAAAACTGTCGGTTCTAAAATCATTGGTACGGCAAAAACAAAAGGATCAGTTTCTAAGATAATGTTTGATAAAAATACACAGGCTATTAATAAGGGTAATGTTTACGAATCAAACGTTAATGTTAATATTCCTTCCGGCTACAATAATACAAAGTTTGCTTTTCTTCTGGAACCGGATACAAAATTGCAGAAAGAATTAAAACCCGATATGGAAATTAATGTAAACGGAGTATCTGAAAAATTGCAGGTTGAAGAAGAAAACGGGAAATGGTTTTGGGCTCTGACGGATTTGAAACAGGGTGAAAACAAGGTTAGTTACAAAATCAGCTTCAAGAGTAAAACAAATGGTAAAATCAGCTCATGGATTATTGCTGATAAAGAACTGAAGGCCACAGAGATAAAAAGTATATCGGTTACAAATGAACAAATATTGCCGGCAAAGCCTTACGCTGAAAATATTCAAAAGGTATTAATTTCAATTAAGAAAGATAACTTATAAGTGGAGGTTACATGTATTTTGACTGGAGAACATGGGGAATATGGGCAATTGGATTTACGATTCTTGTCGTATGGATTCTTGTCCCTATTAAAGAATTTAAAAAGATGCTTAAAAAGAGAAAAGAAGGAACGAAAAATAACTAAAGACGGAGAAGAAATTGAACTATTTTGATTATTTAATTGTATTAGCCTTTTTGGGCATGATATTTTTTGTCGGATCTATTTTTTACAGATGGGTAGGCAATTCAGATGACTTTTACCTGGCTGGTAGAAATTTAACTCCGTTTATACTTGCAGCCGTATTAGCAGCAACTAATATAAATCTGTATAGTTTCATCGGGCAATCGGGGATTGCGTATAAATACGGCATACCGATTATCTGGCAGACATGGACGGGCAACATGGCGATGGTATTTTCAGGCCTGTTTGTTATTCCAATATTCAGAAGACTAAGAATAAGGACGATACCCGAATTTTTAGAGATGAGGTACAGTAAAGGCGTAAGAACATTAGTAGCATTAATCTGGATATTCAGGCTGGCATTCTGGCTTGGAATAATCTTATATACTGCCGTAACAGCGGCTCAAATAATAACCGGGCTTCATTCGTTTACCGCTTTGGTGTTAATACTTTCAGTAGTTGTAATTATTTATACGATGTTGGGCGGTATGTGGTCGGTGGCATTTACAGATGTAATACAGTTTATTCTTATGCTTAGCGGAGCATTAATATTACTGCCTATTGTAATGAGTTATGTGGGCTGGTGGCCGGGTCTTGTTTCTAAATTGCCAGAAGGTTCATTAAACCTGGTTCAGCAGACAGGCAAGTACAGCTGGAAATTTGTGCTGGCTATTTTCCTATTGGGAATTGAATGGGCGTGTGTTGACCAGGGACTATTACAAAGAGCATTCGGCGCAGAAAATACTCGCACTGTTGCTAAAGGTTTAGTTTTAGCCGCTATTATTACCACGCCATTTGCACTGCTATGGAACCTGCCGGGTTTAGCTGCGCGGGTTATATTTCCGCATCTTGCTAATGCCGATACAGCCGTTCCGCTATTGTTGACTCACTTTATTCCAAATATTGTTCTGGGAATAATAGTTGTCGGATTGTTTTCATCCCAGCTTTCCGCAACAAGTGGAAATTTAAATGGCATTGCTACAGTATTTACAAGCGATATTTACGAAAATCTGCTAAACCGAAAAGCAACAGATAAAGATATTATACTTGTCGCCAGAATAATTACAATTATTGCCGGTATTATAATGATTGCATTTGCGTATGCTGTTCCAATTCTTGGGGGCGCAGTTAATGCATATCTTACTGTTATAGCCATAATGGATATGCCGCTTTTTATAATAGCAATAGTTTACGGGCTTTTATGGAAGCGTGCAAACTGGCAGGGTGCAATTGGCGGTTATTTTTGTGGGGCAATTGCCGGTATTATAGGGCAGTGCTTTAAAATGGATTTTAATGTTACCACATTTCTTTCAGCGGGAGCTGCATTAGTGGTTACTCCAATTATCAGTTTGATTACAAAAAAATCTTCGTCCGATAGTGTGGAAAATATTTGGAAAGCAAAAAAAATCAGTGAAGAAGAATCAAAGAACAAAAATGTATATAATATCATCCCACAGACCAGGCCGGGCAAAATCAGTTTAGCAATATTCATTTTAGGATTTATCCTGTTTATTACAGGTATACTGCTTGGAAGTGAAGGGCTTGAAATTGCTTCAATTCTTAGTGTTACCGGTATGATATTGTATTTTATCGGCGGTTTATTAAAAGCTTATACTAATTAAAAAATGAAAGACTATATGAAAAACAATAATGAATTAATTGTATCAACTCCGGGAAGAGTTTGTTTATTCGGTGAACACCAGGATTATTTAGGCCTTCCCATTATTGCTGGCGCAATTTCTTTAAGAATATATATTGAAGGAAATAAAAGAAATGATAATTTAGTAAATATCGATTTACCAGATATTAACGATAAAGAAATATTTTCACTTGATTTTCCAGTCAAGTATGATAAAGAAAGGGATTACTTTAAAAGTACTATAAACGTATTAAACCGTGACGGCTTTACTTTTTCCAGCGGATTAGACTGTACCGTAAAAGGCGAAATACCGATAAATTCCGGTACATCCAGTTCATCGGCTTTAATTATTACCTGGGTAAATTTTCTTACGCAGATGAGTGATCAGAACAGGAAATTAAGCGCCGAAGAAATTGCTAAATATGCTTACGAAGCCGAAGTACTGGAATTTTCAGAACCGGGCGGAATGATGGACCAATATTCTACTTCTGTAGGCGATGTAATTTATTTGGAATCATATCCTAAAGTGAATGTAGAACGGATTAAAGCTAAACTTGGGTATTTTGTTCTTGGCGATTCAGGCGAACCTAAGGATACAAAATTTATACTTGCAAGAGTAAAGAACCAGATACAGAATGTTACTAAGGAGCTAAAGAAAAAATATCCTGAATTTTCTTTACAGGATATAAAATTAGATGAATTAAACAGGTTTACAGAAGATCTTAACGAAGAGCAGAAAGAACTTCTTGCGGGAACAATTACAAACAGGGATATAACAAGGGTAGCAAAAAAAATATTGCTTAAGATGCCGTTGGATCATAAAGCAGTTGGCGCTTTGTTAACGGAGCACCACGCAATATTAAGGGATATACTCAGAATATCTACGCCAAAAATTGACAGGATGATTACCTCTGCTTTGGCAGCCGGAGCTTATGGCGCTAAAATAAATGGTTCAGGCGGCGGCGGATGTATGTTTGCTTATGCCCCTGAAAACCCTGAATTAGTTAAAGAAGCAATTGAGAATGAGGGCGGCAAAGGGTACATAGTAAAAATAGACAAGGGTACCCATAGCAGCATTACGGAGGTTATAAAATGAGTGAAGGGAAATTAGTAATTTTAGCCGGCGGAATTTCTTCAAGAATGAAAAAGCCGGCTGAACTGAAAGAAAATGTTGACAGCCGGTTGATTGAGGATTCAAATCTAAAGACAAAATCAATGATTGGTGTTGGGAACAATTACAGGCCGTTTCTGGATTACCTTTTATATAATGCACGCGAAGCAGGATATAAAGATATTCTAATTGTAATCGGACAGAATGATCACAGTATAAAACAATATTATGGAGAAAAGGATTCAGGAAATGAATTTTACGGACTGAATATTTCTTATGCTGTTCAAAAAATTGCTCAGGGTAAAGTAAAGCCGGACGGCACTGCCGATGCATTATGGCAGGGGCTTCTTGTAAAAAAGGACTGGACGGGACAACGGTTCACAGTATGCAACAGTGATAACCTTTATTCTAAATTAGCTCTGGAATTAATGTTAAAAACCGATTACCCTAATGCAATGATAAATTATGACCGGAGCGGTTTGGAGTTTGATGTTGAACGCATAGAAAGGTTTGCAGTAACATTAAAAGATAAAAATAATTTTCTGACTGACATTATTGAAAAACCGACCGGGGCAGAAATTGAGAAAGTCCGTGATAGCGATGGCGTTATAGGGGTTAGCATGAATATATTCAGTTTACAGTATGATATGATATTCCCGGTTTTGGAAACAGTGCCGTTCCATCCGGTAAGAAATGAAAAAGAACTTCCTGAAGCAGTTAAAATAATGGCAAACAGTATAAAAGACAGCGTTTTTGCATATACATTATTGGAACATGTTCCCGATTTAACTGCAAAAAGTGATATATTTATGGTCAAAAAATATTTACAGGAACATTTTCCTAACTTTAAATTATAATATTATGAGTAAAGTAAGACATAAAAACGAGATTAGAAGAAATTTAATATTAAAAGCATTGCTGGATAACGGGCAACTGTCCTTAACAGAAATGAAGAAAATTACAGGCGTTACATTGCCAGTTGTTTCAAATATTATTTCTTCTTTGGTTAAAGAGGGGTTAATTGTAGAGGTAAAGGACAAAGATAATACGCAAGCCGGAAGGCCTCCTTATCTTGTTAAGCTTAACGGTAAGGCAGGTTTTATCCTTGGCATTGATATCGGCAGGCTCTTTACCAATTTTATTGTTATGGATTTGGAACATAATATTTTAGTTGATGTCAGAAAAAAATCAATACCGCTCAGCAACGATATAGCTCTGATTGACCAATTGGAAAAAGAAATTAAGGGTGTTATTGAGGAAGGGAAAATAAGCTGGAATAAACTTCTTGGAATCGGCATATCAATTCCCGGTATGGTAAAAGGAAGATTAGGTTCAAGCGAGACATATTTTAACTTCGGAAATAAATCAGCAAAGGAATTACTCCAGGAAAGGTTCAATAAACCGGTTCATATAGAACATGATTTGCAGGCTATGGCGCTTGGCGAGCAGTGGTTCGGCGAAGCCAGGAATGAAAAGAATGTCCTTTGCATAAATTTCGGCTGGGGTTTGGGCGCGGGAATAATTTTAGACGGTAAAGTGTATTACGGAGAGGACGGGTATGCCGGTGAATTCGGCCACATTCAAATTGTTCCCGACGGTGAACTTTGCTATTGCGGTAAAAAAGGCTGCTTAGAAACAGTAGCTTCCAGCAGGGCATTGGT
>JARLHB010000543.1 GCA_031292465.1 Ignavibacteriaceae bacterium | reverse complement strand
TGTTTCTATAAGTTTTAATTCGCCAGATGCGCGGCAGTATTCAAAACTTATGGGGCTTGATCCGGCTTATTATAACGAAATGATAAGCTTTGCTAAAGAAGCAAAGAGTTACGTGGAAAAGGTTGTAATGACGGCGGTATCCATGAAGGAAGTGGATATCGAAAGATCAAGAAAAATAGTAGAAGAAAAAATAGGTGTTGAGTTCAGGGTAAGGCAATATTTTTAATTACGGAATTATTTAGTCCCTTTGTGCTATTGTAGTAATTATAATAATCAATTACTCTTATTTATGAAATATTATTTATTACCTTTATTGTTGTTTTTTGCCCTGCCTGTATTACCGCAGAATAATTCCGCGCAGGTACAAACCAGGATTGATTCATTATTAGCCGGCAGCTTTTTTGATACCACTCAAATCTCCGTAGATGTTTATGATCTTACTTCGAAAATAAATTTATACAGACGGAATGAGAAATATCTTTTACGGCCTGCGTCTAACATGAAGATATTGACCACTTCCGCTGCACTGGTATTCCTTGGGCCGGATTATAATTTTACTACTTCATTATACTATACCGGGGAGATTAAAAATGAAATACTTTACGGCGACATATATGTAGTCGGCGGATGCGACCCCGATTTTACTACAAAAGATTTGGATTTATTTGCTTCGGTTATTAAAGCTGCAGGCATAAGTGAAATAAGGGGGAATTTAATCGGCGATGTTTCCATGATGGATTCCCTGAACTGGGGCAAAGGCTGGATGTGGGATGATGACTGCGCTTACCTTACTCCGCTGGATATAAATGCCAATTCTATTGGAGTTATTGTTAAGCCCGGTATTATAGGGCAAAAGGCAATAATTAAATTAATCCCGCAGACTGATTTTATTGAATTTAATAATTCAGCAGTAACAGTTCCGGCAGACAAACCGGGTACCTTTACTATTGATAAAGACTGGTTGAATCATAAAAATCTAATTACGCTTAAAGGCAGTGTAAGCGCAAAAATTATTCCTGACTCGCTTCAGGATACTATTTATATTAAAATACATGAACCGGAAAAATATTTCTTAACTTTGTTCCGGGAAACATTGAGAAAAAGAGGAGTTAATATTTCGGGGGATAATTATATTGCGTTCATGCCATTGTATTCTAAAAATCTGTTTAGCCTGAAAAGAAAATTCAGGGGGGTAATTAATAATTTAAACAAAGAAAGTTATAACCTTGGCGCGGAAATGACTCTGCGTGCTTTAGCCGTACAATATGCCGGTAAACCTGCGACAGCGTATAAAGGTGTTAGAATGATTGACAGCCTTATTACATTAACCGGCCTTAATCCTAAATCATACCGTATTGTAGATGGATCCGGGATTTCGCATTACAATTTGGTTTCAACGCAGTTGCTATTGGAAGTGCTGAAATATATGTATTTCCAAAAACCGGAACTGTGTAAAATATTGTATAAGTCCTTCCCCGTTGCAGGAACTGATGGCACCCTAAGTAATAGAATGAAAGATTCACCGGCACAAAATAGAGTAAATGCAAAAACCGGTACGTTAAGCGGAGTATCAAGCCTTTCCGGGTATATAACTGCTGATAATGGACATCTTCTTGCTTTCTCTATTATTTTGCAGGGCTTTACCGGAAGCGCAAAAGAAACCAAAGATTATGAAGATAAAATTTGCAGCATACTTTCCGAATATAAATAATACATTTCTGAAAATCAGGTGGTAAATTTCTTTTAACTTTTTGTTTATTGTAAATTTGCCGATTATATTTATTATAAGTTGCATTGATGAAAGGCCTTAATAGTATATGGATTTGAAAAAAATAAATTATCTGATCTTATTAAGTATGGCTGTCCTGTTTTATTCATGCAGTAAAGAAGTTAAGCAGGATGCCACCAAACCGTTTTACGAATTGCAGAAGAATAACTACGTACCAAAGTTTGACGGAAATAATGCTTATGCACAGGTGGAATCGCAGGTAAAATTCGGCCCGAGGAATCCCGGTTCAAAGGGGCACCAGGCGGCGTTAAATTATATTCAAAGCGAATTAAAAAAATATACCGGCAGTGTGGAACTTCAGAATTTTACATACGCAGGTTATGACAGTGCCACGCTTCAATTGACAAATATTATTGCAAAATTCAATCCGGAAAAGAAAAACCGCATTATGTTTTTTGCACATTGGGATACCAGGCCGCGGGCTGAGCACGCTACTAAAGCTGCTTTAAAAGATAAACCTATTTTAGGCGCTAATGACGGAGCCAGTGGCTGCGGGGTTTTACTTGAGCTTGCCCGCATACTAAAAGACAATAAAATAAATTATGGCGTCGATCTTGTCTTTCTTGACGGCGAAGATTACGGCAAAGAGCATGACCTGAATAATTTCTGCCTCGGGTCAAAATATTTTGCGGCAAACTATCCGGCAGATTAATTGCCTGCGTTCGGGGAGCTGCTGGACCTAGTAGGCGATAAGCAGGCGGTGTTTGAAAGGGAAGG
>JARLHB010000542.1 GCA_031292465.1 Ignavibacteriaceae bacterium | reverse complement strand
TTTTGACGGTTCCTGGGCCGACACAACTTATCTAAGGCTTACTTCTGAATACGGCTTTCATCCTGCGCAGAATCCTCAAAATGTACTTATTCGCTCCGAAGGTGATAATAAACAATTCGGATGGGTGCCGAGGTTAAGCATAAAGCATGAAAACGGTGAATTTATTGCAGGCGGTGAGTTCAGGATACACCGTTCTGAGCATTGGGGAAGTGTTGAGTACGGCCAGTATTTACCTGAAGGTTTAACAGAAAGCTACAGGTATTACTTTTATAATGGAGCTAAAGATATTGCCAACGGATTTGTTCATGAAGCTTATGATTTATCAAATAATCTTAACGTACTGGGTGAAGTTCAACTCGCCTATCATAAATACAGGCTATATAATGAAAAATACCTGAACCATGATTTTTCCGTAAGCAATTTATTTGTTAACCCGCGGTTAGGTATAAATTATAAAATTAATCCTTATCAAAGTTTATTCTTCTCTTTTGCAAGAGTGTCAAATGAGCCTAGGCTTTCCGATTATTATAATGCGGATGAATCGAGCGGCGGGGAACAACCGCATTTTGCTATGAAAGCTGACGGAACTTATGATTATAGCAACCCGCTTGTAAAACCGGAAACTATGAATGACTTTGAACTTGGCTATTCGTTTATCAATAATAACTTTTCTGCTGCAATTAATTTATTTTATATGCTCTTTAGCGATGAGATTGTTGCCAACGGTAAAGTTGATATTTTCGGACAGCCGGTTGTCGGCAATATGAAAGAAACAGCCCACAAGGGAATTGAATTGTCTGCAAGTTATCATTTACTAAACGGATTAAATTTGATGGCAAATGCTACATTCAGCAGAAACAGGATTATTACAGGCACGTATTTTATTGATTCTCAAAATTCAATAAGCCTGGACGGTAATAGTATTACCGGTTCGCCGGATTTTATGACTAATTTCGGAATAAATTATTCATATAGCGGCCTATTTGTACAATTGCTCGGCAGGTATGTTGGTTATTTTTATTCGGATAATTACGGTAATAAATTAACGCAATATTTGCAGGAGTATCCCGGCTTTGTATCTTATACGGACAATAAAAACGATGCATACTTTTCAGCAGATTTCTTTGCATCTTACCAGTTCAAAGTATTTCCGGCTTTAACGCCGTCAAAGATATTTATCCAGATAAATAATATTTTTGACAGGCTGTATTCTGCAAATGCTATAGGCGGTGAGTTCTTTCCTATGGCAGAAAGAAATTTTATTGCGGGAGTACAGATAGGCCTGTAACTAAAATCTTAGTGCCTTTGTTTCAGATATTCTTTGCCACGAAGGCACAAAGCCACAAAGAAGTATATAATTTGAATATGAATATATTCTTTTCTCTAAGACATGAAAAAATTTAATTACAAGTGAAAATGTAAGTTTGTAATTAAACTCTTAGTGCCTTAGTGGCTTTGTGGCGGATATTCTTTGCCACGAAGGCACAAAGCCACAAAGTAAAATATAGTGAAAATATAAAATTATTATTTATGAAAAAATGTATAATACTTGCAAACGGTAAAACGCCGCGGAAAAATGTAATAGAATTTCTGAAGCGGAAAGATTATAATATAATAATTTGTGCAGACGGCGGCGCTAACTCGGCACGGAAATTAAATATTATTCCCGATTACATTATAGGCGATTTGGATTCGATAGAAAAATCAACTTTGAAATATTTCAGCGGCAAATCGGTTATAAAAAAAATAAACAGGCAGAATGATACCGACGTGGAAAAATGCTTAAAATTTGCCATAAGTAAAAAGATATCCGAAGCTATTTTAGTCGGTGTTACCGGGGACAGGCTTGATCATACATTTTGCAATCTTGGTATTGTGCTTAAGTTTTTTGACAAGATTAAATTAAACATTATTGCAGAAAACTCGTACCTTTCTGCTTATTCTGGTAATATTGAATTAAATACGTTACCGGGAGAGACAATATCCCTTTACGGATTTAACCTGAAAACAAAAATTACCTCCGAAGGATTGAAATACCCGTTGAATAAAACGCAGCTTCCATTCGGCGTTAGAGAAAGTACAAGTAATGTTGCAGTAAAGAATAGAGTCAAGCTTAAAATAACCGGTGGAAAAATATTTGTAATCAGGGACTATAATATTTTGCAAAAGCATGATCTCATTTAGTTTTTTAGACTTCACCATAATATTTCTGTTCTTTGCCTCTGTTCTCGGCTTTGGTTTTTATTTTGGCAAAAGGACAAAAGATGAACCTGCTGACTATCTGCTTTCCGGCAGGAAAGTTGGTTTATTCCTTTTTATTTTAACAAATGTTTCCACCTGGTATGGCGGCATACTTGGGATAGGGGAGTTTACTTACCGCTACGGGTTAATGAGCTGGTTTACTCAGGGGCTGCCGTATTACTTGTTTGCTTTCCTGTTTGCGCTTTTTTTTGCTAAAAAAGTACGTAATGCTTCTCTGTTTACAATACCGGATAAGCTTTCACAAATTTATGGTAAAAAAGTAGGACTAATTACTGCAATATTAGTATTTGTATTGGTTTCTCCTGCGCCATACCTGTTGATGACAGCAAATCTTATATCACTGCTTTTCGGGACTGGTATAATTGTAAGCCTTATAATCGGAGTGCTATTATCTATTGCTTACCAATTTAAAGGCGGTTTCCGTTCTAATGTTTATGCGGATGTTATACAATTTTTTGTAATGTTCGGCGGGTTTATAATTATTGTTATTGTTGCTGTAAGTAAGTTTGGCGGACTTGGCTATCTCCAAAACAACCTGCCGCCTGCACATTTGCAACTTACAGGCGGTGCTTCGCCTGCATTTATAATTGTGTGGTTCTTAATAGCTTTGTGGACATTTGCCGATCCGGGTTTCCATCAAAGATGTTATGCGGCAAAGGACGGCAATACTGCGGCAAAGGGGATTATGATTTCAATTATATTCTTTGCTTTATTTGACTTTCTTACAACTTCCACAGGCTTGTATGCCAGAGCGCTGTTGCCGGGGTTAAAAGACCCTGTGCTTTCGTTTCCCATGTTTGCTGAAAAAATTCTTGGCCCCGGATTAAAAGGTATTTTTTATGCGGCAATGTTTGCAACAATTATGTCCACATTAAACAGTTTTTATTTCTTAAGTGCTACAACAATCAGCAGGGACTTTATTTTCAGATTGAGCAGTAAAGTAAGCGAAAACAGGCTTAAATGGTTTACGGTTTTAGGTTTAATTATTTCCGGTGTCTTATCTATTATAGTGGCATACCTCGTACCGTCAGTTATA
>JARLHB010000058.1 GCA_031292465.1 Ignavibacteriaceae bacterium | reverse complement strand
TTTGCTACAGGCGACAAAGGTGAATTTGTTATCAAACTTGAAGGTGATCCGCAAAATACTTTGTACCAGACAAATATTCTTACACAAAAGGTTGAGCAGATTTTATTCAGCCATCCTGAAGTAACTAAAGTATTTTCCAATGTCGGATATTCTTCTTCAAATATGGGAACAGGGTCAAGCGACCAATATAAATCTGAAATTACTGTTACGCTTGTTGATAAGAAGAAAAGAAGCATGTCGGTAGAGAATTTTTCAATATTAACGAAGAAAGAAATACTGAATAATGTATCGGGAGTAAAAATTACTACCGCTGTTACAAGTATGACGGGCAGCGCCAGTGATTCACCTATTCAAATTTTACTGCGCGGCTCCAATCTGGATGAGGTATATACAGTTTCAGACACAATAAAGAGCATAATAAAAAGCATCCCGGGGACGACTGATATTCAGCTTTCTGTTGATAAAAGTAAGCCTGAGATGAAGATTGCACTTAACCGTGACAAAATGTCATTGCTCGGGCTGTCCGTTTATGATGTCGGCAATACCCTTGAGCTTGCTTTTGCAGGCAATACTGATTTGGAGTATTCAGATCAGGGTGAAGATTATGATATCAATGTTAAGTTTGATCAGTTTGACCGAAAGAAAATTGAAGATATTGGTTCACTGACTTTTAAAACAAGCAGCGGAAATACTGTTGAACTAAAACAGTTTGCCGATATATACCAGTCGCTTGGTCCAAGTAAGCTTGAACGTTACAATAGGATGTCGTCATTAACTGTTAAAGCTAATGTCGTTGGCCGTCCGTCCGGTACTGTTGGTTCTGAGATAAAGGAAGCTATAAACAAGAAACTGCATGACAGCAATATAGATATTCTATATAAGGGCGATATGGAACATCAGGCAGATGCATTCGGCAGTTTATTCAAGGCATTGTTTGCAGCAATAATTCTCGTTTACTGTATAATGGTTGCACTGTACAATTCCTACCTGTATCCGTTTGTTGTATTATTCTCAATACCGGTAGCGGTTATCGGAGCATTTTTTGCTCTTGCGCTATCCGGTTCAACATTGTCATTCTTTACATTAATCGGTTTTATAATGCTTGTGGGGCTGGTGGCAAAAAATGCTATTCTACTTGTTGATTTTACCAATAATCTGCGAAAAGAAGGAGTAAGTGTTACAGAAGCGCTGGTTGAAGCAGGTAAAGAAAGACTACGCCCAATAATGATGACAACTATAGCAATGGTATTTGGTATGCTTCCGTTAGCTATTGCCAGCGGCTCAGGATCTGAAAGCAAGAACGGCCTTGCGTGGGTTATTATCGGCGGGCTTTTAAGTTCACTTTTGTTAACACTTATACTTGTACCCTGCGTTTATACTGCAATGGAAAATATGAAAGAAAAAGTCACATTAAAAATTAAAGGAAGACGGCAAATAGCAGAAGCAGCAACAGATAACTGATAAAAATGTATCAATTATTTTAGTTCAGATAAAATTACATTGGTTATAGGCCGGCTTTTAAGGCGGCCTATTCCAATTCATATCATTCTATCAATTTTCGTATTGCAATAAAGTATATAAGCAGATTGCAAAAACATATTCTGGTGTAGCAATCTGACCGGGTGATTGAAGCGCCCGGTAAAATCGAAGTGACGAATGTAAATGTATTTTCAATAAAAACCGCGTAAATTGAACATCTATTTTTTTATAAAGGTGACTAAATAAATGCAGGCGATACATTAATAATTATTTACCATCATACATAAAATGAGTTAATTTTCCCCTTTATTCGATAGATTAAGATTATTTAAATTGCAACTAAAATCGAATTGAATTCCTTATATGGTTAAACTTACTCTGGTAGTCCTGTTCACAATATTATATACTTTTTCTTTAAATGCGCAAAAAAAGATTAGTCATAATAAATTTACAGTTAGCGGATTTATAAAAGATGCTCAATCCGGTGAAGAGCTTATTGGCGCAACAATTACAATAAAAGAAATCAGCGGAACCGGGGTTGCCGCCAATGCATACGGCTTCTATTCGCTTACTATCCCTGAGGGGACCTATACATTGATGGCCGACTTTATTGGGTATGAGCGGAAATTAGTACAAATGGACTTAAAACAAAATACTAAAATCAACATTAACCTGGTTCAGAAAGCAATTGAGCAGAATGAAGTACTGATTATCGGCGAAAAGAAAAACGATAATGTGAAGAATACCCAGATGGGTGTTGAGAAAATTAATGTTAAGGATATTCAGAATATACCTGTGTTAATGGGTGAAAAAGACGTATTGAAAACACTGCAGTTACTGCCCGGAGTAAAATCAGCGGGGGACGGCAATACCGGTTTTTATGTGCGCGGCGGCGCTGCTGATCAGAACCTGATTCTACTTGATGAAGCTACGGTTTACAGTGCATCTCACTTATTGGGCTTTTTCTCGGTTTTTAACTCGGATGCTATTAAAGATGTAACTTTATATAAGGGAGAAATTCCTGCTGAATACGGAGGCCGCCTTTCCTCCGTACTTGATATAAAAATGAACGACGGCAATGATAAAAAATACGGGGTAAGCGGGGGAATAGGATTAATTTCTTCACGGTTAAATGTTGAAGGGCCGATTGTTCAGGATAAGGGTTCTTTTTCTATTTCCGGAAGAAGGACTTATGCAGATATATTTCTGAAGTTATCAAAAGATACTTCTATAAATCAATCGCGTTTGTATTTTTATGACCTGAATGCGAAAGCAAATTATAAGCTGGGTGAAAACGACAGGGTTTATCTTTCAGGCTATTTCGGTAAAGATGTCCTTGGAGTAGGCAATACATTCGGAATAGACTGGGGCAATGCTACCGGAACTTTCAGATGGAATCATTTGTTTAATGAAAAATTATTTTCAAATACATCGCTTATATACAGTACATATGATTATAACATAAATATTAATTTTGCCGGCAACAACATTCTGATAGATTCAAAAATACAGGATTATAATCTTAAGCAGGATTTTCAATATTATATTGATTCAGACAGCAAGTTAAAGTTCGGACTAAATTCCATATACCATAAAATCCTTCCCGGTAATGCTTCGCTTAAAAATAGTTCCAGTAACAATTCGTTGAATATTACAGATAAATATTCCTGGGAAAATGCTTTTTACATTTCGCATGAGTTTAAGCCGTCTTCTGTTGTAAATATAGACTATGGAGCCCGCTTAAGTCTGTTCAGCGTGCTTGGCCCCGGCACTTTTTATACATATGATTCAAATGGGCAAAATTTAGATACACTTTCTTACACATCCGGAAAAATTATTAAAACATATGCCAATATTGAGCCCCGTTTGGCGGTAAACTATATTCTGAATGAAGAAAGCTCGGTAAAAGCTTCTTATGGAAGGAATACACAAAACCTTCACCTGCTCTCAAATTCAACATCGGGAAGCCCAACTGATTTGTGGATACCAAACAGTAATAATGTAAAACCGGAAATTTCCGATCAGGTTTCTTTAGGTTATTTTAGAAATTTTGATGATAACACATATGAGCTTTCCGCTGAAGTATATTATAAAAAAATACAGAACCAAATAGATTATAAGAACGGTGCGCAGCTAAATTTTAACGAAAATGTTGAATCGCAGCTCCTTTTTGGAGTTGGCAGAGCGTATGGGCTGGAATTATTCTTAAAGAAAAAATATGGCCGTTTTAACGGATGGATAGGATATACTCTTTCTCGTGTTGAGCAAAAAATCGGTTCCATTAATAACGGTAATTATTATCCCTCCCGGCAGGACAGGACCCATGACATTTCTATTGTAGGCATATATCAATTTTCGGAAAAATG
>JARLHB010000541.1 GCA_031292465.1 Ignavibacteriaceae bacterium | reverse complement strand
ATCAGATAATCCCGATGGTTATGATTTCTTTCTGAAGATGGGTTCGTTTAAAAATACAACCGAGAAGCTTTTTGAGCATAAAATTCCTTTTTGGGATACAATGATGGCGCATCCTGACTATGATTATTTCTGGCAGGCGCGTAATACGTTACAACATTATAAAAATATAAAACCGGCAGTTATGGTTGTGGGCGGCTGGTTTGATGCAGAGGATTTATACGGCGCGCTTAATACATATAAATCAATTGAAAATAAAAATAGGGACAATCAAAATACTTTGGTTATGGGCCCCTGGTTTCATGGCGGATGGGCGGGTTCCAGCGGCGACAGGCTCGGCGATATTTCTTTCGGCAGTAAAACAAGTAAATACTATCAGAAAAATATTGAACTGCCGTTTTTTAATTATTATTTAAAAGGAAAGGGAGAATTAAAACGTCCCGAGGCTTATGTTTTTGAAACAGGTGCAAATGAATGGAAGCAGTTTAATGAGTGGCCGCCAAAAAATACTCAGCAAAGAGAATTGTATTTTAATAATAACGACAGCCTTACATTTAATCCTCCCGCCGAAAACAATAAACAGTATGACGAATTTATAAGCGATCCCGCTCACCCGGTTCCATATACACAAAGCATTACACAAAACATGTTTAGGGAATATATGGATGAAGACCAGCGCTTTGCCTCACAAAGAAGCGATGTACTTACTTATGAGACTAAGCCATTAAACGAAGATGTTACTATTGCGGGACCGATTGAAGCAGATTTGTTTGTCTCCACATCAGGTACCGATGCAGACTGGGTAGTTAAATTGATTGATGTATTCCCCGATTCTATAAAATACGCTTCGCCAAATGACAGCAAGGCCGTAATGGGCGGTTACCAGATGATGGTAAGAGGAGATATTATGCGCGGAAAATACAGGAACAGTTATTCAAATCCTGAACCATTTGTCCCGGGCAAAATAACTAAAGTCGCTCTAAAACTTCAGGATGTTCTTCATACATTTAAAAAGGGGCATAGAATTATGGTACAGGTTCAAAGCAGCTGGTTCCCGCTTGCAGACAGGAATCCGCAAAAATTTGAGAATATCTATTTTGCTAAAGACTCTGATTTTCAGAAAGCAACCCAGCGGGTTTATTTTTCAAAAAAATTTCCATCTAACATAAAAGTATTAATTTTACAGTAAAAATTTGCAGGATAATTATGATACTTGACTCTATAGATAATATCTCTCTTTATAAAGGACTTGGAGATAAGGTTACAAAGGCCCTGAACTATTTAAAAGAAACTGATTTTGAAAAGATTGAAAACGGCAAGTACGAACTTGAAGGGAAAGATGTTATTGCAGCCGTAAGCCGCTATAAAACCAAACCTGCGGAAGAAGGGAAATGGGAAGCGCATAAAAATCATATCGATATTCAGTTTATTGCTTCGGGGGCGGAAATAATCGGTTACTCATTCTTAAAAGATATGAAGCCTAAGACAGAATATAACCCCGAAAAAGATGTTCAGTTTTTTGAAGGAGAAGGCCAGTCGGCAAAGGCTTTGAAAAATACATTTCTAATTCTGTTCCCTACTGATGTTCACATGCCGGGTATAAGAATAAATGAAGCAGAAGAAGTAATTAAGGTTGTGGTAAAAGTAAAAATGCAATAGGACGCGGATGACGCTGATTTTCATAGATTTAATCCGTGTATATCAGCGTTATCCGTGTCATACGTGTTCTATGGTCTCCTTCAATTTTTGCAGTAAAATAAGTATATTTATTTTTTATTCAATTCATTTTTAACGGAAACAATATTGTTAAATTTTATCTGCGCTTCGGCAATATCAGCGCCCTCTGCCAATAATTATACTTCAAAATTAATTAAAGGACACGCCTTTGCTTAAACAATTATTCAGAAGAAAAAGCCTTGATGAACTGGTTCACGAAGGGGAGGAACCAACCCGACAGCTAAAGCGTGTACTCGGTGCATTTGATGTTGTAATGTTAGGAATAGGCGCAATTATCGGCGCAGGAATATTTGCCACAATAGGCACAGCCGCAGCAGGTGATGTTGCCCGGCCAGGCGCAGGACCAGCTTTAATGCTTTCATTTGTGCTTACTGCAATTGCATGCGGGTTTGCAGCTTTATGCTACGCCGAGTTTGCTGCTATGGTTCCAATCTCCGGCAGCGCTTATACATATTCATACGGCACCCTTGGAGAACTGGTTGCGTGGATAATAGGATGGGATTTAATTATTGAATATGCTGTCGGCAATGTTGCGGTAGCCATAAGCTGGGCAAATTACTTTAAAACTTTTGTAGCCGGATTCGGGATAATAATACCCGACTGGATTTCAATAGACTACCGGACGGCATCCAAAATTCCCGGACTGTTGGAACACGCGCCGCATTTATTCGGTGTTCCAATAGTATTTAACCTGCCTGCTTTTTCCATTGTTGCACTAATAACTGTTGTGCTTGTAATCGGCATACGTGAAAGCGCAAAATTAAATACCATCATGGTTATGATTAAACTTGTCGTGCTGGCAATTTTTGTGTGGATAGGATTTCATTATGTAAAACCTGCAAACTGGACGCCGTTTGCTCCGAATGGGTGGGCAGGTGTTCAGGCGGGCGCAGCAATTGTATTTTTTGCTTACATTGGATTTGATGCGGTATCAACTGTTGCAGAGGAAGTCAAAAACCCCAAACGCGATCTTCCCATCGGAATAATCGGCTCTTTAATAGTTTGTACAATAATTTACATATTAGTGGCAGCAGTGTTTACAGGAATAATACCATATAAAGCTTTGGTAAAGACACTTGCATCAAGCCAGGCGGAACCGCTTACGCTTGCAATTCAATATGCTAATATTGAAAAATGGGGCAACATTCTTATTGGCATAATCGCATTCGGTTCGGTAATTGCACATACGGCAGTTTTGTTAGTGTTCCAGCTCGGGCAGCCCAGGATTTTCTTTTCGATGGCAAGGGACGGGCTATTGCCCAAAAGCTTTGCCAAAGTACATCCTAAATTCAGAACGCCTTATGTGACTACAATTTTTACAGGTCTTGCTGTCGGAATATGCGCTATGTTTACTACAATTGATGAGATGGTTGATCTAACCAATATAGGAACTTTGTTCGCATTTATTTTAGTATGTATAGGAATTTTAATCCTGCGTAAGAGAGAGCCTGACCGCCCGCGATCATTCAGGACTCCATGGGTCCCGTTTATACCTGTGCTTGGAATTATAGCATGCCTTTATTTAATACTGGGACTTCCATGGATTACATGGCTTAGATTTGGTATCTGGTTAGTAGTAGGAATGGTAATTTATTTTTCATACGGCTACAAAAAAAGCCGCATCCGTCAGGAGTTGTAAACAAAATATTTTTCACCTCCCAAAAAATGTTTTACTCCCCTCCCCTGGAGGGGTTCGGGGGTGGGTTAACGGCTATAACTTTTTATTAAATAATAATTGAGCAAACTTTCACCTTCAAAACTAGAGCGCGGCTTAGGCTTTAAAGAGGCTACCGCTCTTAATATGATAGACATGATAGGCATAGGCCCTTTCATTGTTCTGCCTATTGTCATACAGGAAATGAAAGGCCCGCAGTGCCTGCTTGCATGGATATTGGGCGCATTGCTTTCCGTTATGGACGGCGCAGTCTGGTCGGAGCTTGGCGCAGCTATGCCGGAAGCAGGGGGCAGTTACGTTTTCCTGAAAGAAATTTACGGGCCCAAAACCTGGGGAAAATTATTTTCATTCCTTTTAATCTGGCAGACAATCTTCCAGGCGCCGCTTGTTATTGCATCGGGAGCAATAGGCTTTTCACAATATTTTACATTCTTGGTCCCGTTAGGTTCTACCGGACAGAAAATCATTTCCGGGCTTTTGGTTATTGCCATAGTTGCCCTTCTTTACCGGAAGATTACAACAGTCGGAAAAATTTCATTATTCCTATGGATAGGAGTAATTGCAACAATATTATGGCTTATCTTCGGAGGCGCCACGCACTTCAATCCCAAAATAGCTTTTAATTTCCCTCCCGGCGCATTTGATTTTTCATTTATCTTTTTTGCAGGGCTCGGCAGCGCTTCCGTTCAGACAATTTATACTTATCTCGGCTATTATAATGTATGTAATCTTGGCGGTGAAATAAAAGAGCCGGAAAAGAACATTCCCAAAAGCATACTAATTTCAATTATTGGTATAGCGGTACTTTATCTTTTAATGCAGCTAAGCGTACTTGGCGTTGTACCGTGGCGCGAGGCAATGAATTCAAAATTTATTGTAAGCACTTTCGTGCAGAAAATATACGGCTCCGATGCGGCAATAGTTGTAACTATATTAATTCTATGGATAGCATTTTCTTCCCTGTTTTCCGCAATGCTCGGCTATTCAAGAATACCTTATGCCGCCGCGGTTGACGGATCATTCTTTAAAATATTTTCTCACACTCACCCGAAGAAAAACTTTCCCAATGCGTCCCTGCTTATACTTGGCGCAATTGCATTTGTATTCAGCCTGTTATTCCACTTAAAGGAAGTTATTAGCGCAATACTTGCAATGCGTATTCTAATTCAGTTCATCGGGCAGGCTGTAGGCATAATGATATTAAGGCGCAAAAAACCTGCCTCATTTTTCCCGTTTAAGATGTGGCTGTATCCTTTGCCTGCGCTTATCGCAATCCTTATGTGGATTGGATTGTTCCTTTCAACAGGCATGTACTTCGCCGTCGGGGGAGTGGTTGTAATTAGTGTTGGGGCAGTCGTGTTCTTTATCAGGGCGTATTATAAAAAGGACTGGCCGTTTGAAAAACCTACACAATAAAATCCCCTCCCGGGAGGGGTGCAGGGGTGGGTTGAATCCCTAAACTGTCTGAACCAATGATTCTTATGATTGAAATGATTTGTATGATTAAAACCATACTTGATAACCCCCCAATTATTAATTAAGTTACGTTATGATTAAATCTATCCTGATATTCTTATTTTCGTTATCCACTTTATACAGTACAACAATAGAGGGGTATGCCTTTGATAAAAGGAGCAATAAACCTATTTCCGGAGCATTTGTCATATTAAAAGGAACCAACCTCGGTGCGGCATCAGATCTCACCGGCTTCTTTAGAATCACTAATCTTCGCTCTGGTAAATATACTATTCAAATCAGTTGTGTAGGATATTTTGCACAGAATGATCTTGTAGATATTAAAGATAGTTCTGAAGTAATAAAACTTGAAATTATATTACAACCTGATACCAATGGGAATATAGAAGTTTTCGACTTTCCACTATATCATGTATATCAACAATTGACTGATACACTGTATTCACTTGGCTATCTGCCATCACCCGGTCATCCAGTAATAGAAGATACTGTATCTTTGATTGATAATTATTATAAATACTTTAAAAGTTTAAGGCCGGAGAATATCTTATCAATTACACTTGACAGTTTAGCAGTTTCTTCAAGTGATCATGTCTTAATAATTTATTCTACGTTTCAGAATAAATCTGATTCAACGGTATATATATGCGGATGTAGGAAATGCGGAAGCTTATCTGAACCTGTAATTTATGATTCGACGGGACAAACCATTAAACGTAATATGGGTTCCTATGTTTCGGAAGGAGTGCTACCCGATTCATTCAAGTATTTTACAATAGAGCCTCATTCCTCTAGAAAATACACGCCTATCCGGTTGTCTTTAACTGCATTTAATAATTATCCCTCTGGTATTTATTATATAAAATTAAGATATATTGGTAAAAGAGAATCGGGCAATTGGGGAAATTCTGCTCTTAATTGGTTATATAAAAAACCGAAATATATTAATTATATGGCTTTAACAGGAGAGTATGTATCTAAAGATTCACTGATGTTTCACTATGAAAAGATAAATAAATAATGTTTGTGACTGAGTAAGTTTCACATGCGCAGACATCTAAAATAATAAACACTTTTAAAATTTATATCCGCAATTAAATAGTTTATATATATTTCGCAGAATAGATTTTGATTCGTTCTACCGAATCAAACAAAACCGGTATCAGTTCCATTATCTCAGAGATAGATGCAAACAAATCCTCTTCTTCATATTCATGCGCAGTAAAGTTTCTTAATTCCCTTATTCTAAAAAATTTCTCGCCGGAGTTTATGAGCCCTTTTTTCTCAGCCAAAATAATACTGTCCCTTACGGTTTTCGAATCATCTAAATCAATCTTTTCCAGCAGCCTGAATATTTTGCTAATCAAAATATCACTCAGCCTTGCAAACCTGGATGTAAGGCCCTCAATAACTTCCAACTCATCATCCGTATAATCATGTTTGGCGTTGATTAATAATTTGGCCTTTTCAAAGGAAGCACGAAGTCTCTTTTCAGCTTTTTCTGTTTTTTGCAGTTCCCCTGAAAGAAGTGATATAAGTTCTTTATTCATAAAGTAACCCCTTCTTTATATGCTATATTATGAAAAGTTTTATTAGGGTCATATATTAAAATATCAATCTTTTGGTCCCCGATATTTTCTTTCAGTTTTATTAATATGCTTAGCTTTTCCGAAAAATTAATAATATTCGAAATAATTAATAAATCTATATCGCCGCCTTTCTTATTGTCATCAATTCTTGACCCGAATAGTTTAATTTCTGCTTTCGGATCAAACTCTTTTACAACAGACCTAATGGCTATTATTTCTTTATCATTCAGGCGCATATTTACGAATTGTAAAATTTAATTGTATGATAAACTAACCAACTTTGAGTTATTTATCAAATATCTTATTTATCTGAATTTACATATTATATTGAAGTTTATTCAAATAAATTATCTTCAGAATATGCAGGTCTTCGTAGGAAATTTCACCGTTAAACTTATCAAAAATTGTTTTTATAGTTAAAATGCCTTCTTCTTTAAATGCGTGAAAAACCTTAATGTGCTCTTTTTCCGGCAGGGAAAGCTGTTCCATCAGGCCGTCAATCCTTACTTCATGCCCTTCGCCTGCATATCTGGCTATGTGCGTAACTATAGTCTGTGTTTTTATGCCGTGTTCTTCTGCCAGTTCCTTTATCGATGCCCCGTAGTTATAAGATTCGCCGACAATAATATGTTTTAATATTTGTGAGGAATTGTTTCTTGATCTCCGCCTGCCCGTAATCATATTCTGATTCTTATTAAAACCCCCGGTAATATTTTTCCTCGCGCAGTACTTTTTAATAATTGACAGGAAAGTATTGCCGTAGCGTTCCAGCTTGTTTATACCTACTCCGCTTATCTTTAATAAGTCATCTTCACTTTGGGGATAATCAGACGCCATTTGTGCCAGCGCTTTATCTGAAAATATTATGTAAGGCGGTATTCCCTGATCTTCAGCAAGCTCTTTTCTCCTTCTCCGCAGTAATTCAAACAATTCAGCATCATAAGCCTGCTGTTCGGCCCGCTTAGATTTCTTAGAAGCAATTTCCGGCTCTTTAATTGTGCCGAGCACTTTTTGGTTTTTAAACAAAACTCCGGAAGCTCTTTCCGTAAGCTTTATACTGCCGAATTCAAGATTTCTTATAAGCAGTTCTTTCCTCACTAACTGATTAGCAAGATTCTGCCACTGCTTTTTTGTGTATTCTTTGCCTATTCCAAATACAGTTAGATTCTGGTGGCCGTTGCTTAATATCCTGTCGGTATCATTACCTGTTAAAACGTCAATCAGGTAATTCATTCCAAACACCTCGCCGGTGCGTTTTACAGTTGAGAGAATTTTCTGCGCAGGGACTGTTATATCGATTAATTCCTTTTCTTCGGCAAGGCAGTTATCGCACATTCCACAATCAAATGTATCATACGGCTCGCCGAAGTAATTTATAAGCGGGTGCCTTCTGCATATTTCAGATTCGGCATACTTAACCATTGCAGCCAGGTGGGCCTTTGCAGACATCCTTTCTACATCATCTTCTTTCTGGTCTATAAAATAATTTATTTTGGCTATATCGGCATAGCTGAATAAGAGCAGGCAGTCTGATCTTAACCCGTCACGCCCCGATCTGCCGATTTCCTGGTAATAGGACTCTATGTTTTTGGGAAGATCGTAGTGGATTACAAACCGTACATTTGATTTATTTATTCCCATACCAAATGCAATTGTGGCAATAATAATCTGCACTTCGTCTTTAATAAAAAGGTCCTGGTTCCTGCTTCTTTCTTCATCAGACAACCCGGCGTGATACGGCTTTGTTGAATAACCGAGGTCTGATAAATCCTCATGTAGGTTGTCCACCTGTTTTCTTGAAAAACAGTAAATTATTCCCGATTGATTTGGATGATCCTTTAAAAACTCAACCGTCTGCTGAAATGGCTCCTGCTTAGGAACTACCTGCAGAAACAGGTTTTCCCTGTTAAAGCTGGCAAGGAATCTTTTAGGCTCACTCATATTCAGGTTTTTAACAATGTCGTCCTGAACTCTTGGCGTAGCAGTCGCTGTAAGTCCCATGCAGGCGGCGGAAGGGAATATTTTCCTGAATCTTCCAAGCTGGCGGTATTCTTTCCGGAAATCGTGCCCCCATTCGGAAATACAATGCGCTTCATCAACGGTAATGCAGTCAACCGTGATGCTTTTAAGTAAATTTATAATATCATCTTTTAAAAGAGATTCCGGCGCAACGTAAAGAAGTTTTGCTTTCTTATTTTTTACGCTTTCAAAATTATTTCTGTAAACTTCGGCGGAAAGGGAACTGTTAAGCAATGCGGTATTAACCCCAAGCTGCCTTAACTGCTCAACCTGGTCTTTCATCAAAGAAATAAGAGGGGACACGACTATTGTTAATCCCTCAAATATTAATGCCGGAATCTGATAGCATATGGATTTTCCACCCCCGGTAGGCATTACAACCAACGTGTCCTTCTTGTGTAAGACATTCTGAATTACTTCCATTTGCAGCGGCCTGAACGAATCATAACCGAAAATGTCTTTTAATATTTGTTGTGCTCTATCCATTTAATCTATTGATTCCAGTCGGTATGCCGGCAAGGGACTAACTTTTTGAATATTTACGTTTTAAAAGTGAAATTATTTTTAGTATTAAAAATTAATTAAAGTGCCTGCCAATAGAAAGGAATGTCTCGAATAGAAAAAATTTAAAATGAGAGCGAAGATAACCGGTATGCCTATATACTAAAATAGAGATGGCGCATCCGGCGAGGCATGGCCTCGCCGTGACTGATGCCCCACACTGCAATTGCTTTGTATTATCCTCAATTACCAACGGCTATATGAATCACAAATAGAAATGTCTTTGAATATTCGCTATTCCATTTCAACTGAATAAAATATTTATATCATTCTTAGTAAGGTTTTTAAGTATGCCCGTTTCACTTGTTATAATATTTTCAACAAGTTTTTTCTTTTTCTCCTGAAGATGCAGTATCTTTTCTTCAACACTGTCTTTTGTTATAAATTTATAAACAAAGACATTTTTATTTTGTCCTATCCTGTGTGCTCTGTCCGTTGCCTGTATTTCCGCCGCGGGATTCCACCACGGATCATAATGAAAGACATAATCGGCAGCGGTTAAATTCAAACCAAACCCACCCGCTTTAAGGCTTATTAAAAATACTTTTATATTATCATTGTTTTGAAAGTTATTCACACAACTTTCCCTGTCCTTTGTATTGCCTGTTAAATATTCATGTAATATTTTTTCTTTGTCTAAGTAAACTTTTAATATATCAAGCATAGACACAAACTGGGAGAAGACAAGTACTTTATGCCCTTCAATCAAAGCTTTTTCAAGCAATTCTTTAAATTCTTCAAATTTGCCGGATTTACCTTTATAATTATTCTTTACAAGCGAAGGATGATTACAAATTTGCCTTAACCTTAGTAATCCTTCGATTACTTTAAAACCTGATCTCTTAATTCCTTTTTTTTCAATTTCTTTTGTAATTTCATCCCTGATGGAATCCCTCCACACATTATAAATATTTTGCTGTACTGGGTCCATCTCGCAATAATGTATAATTTCCGATTTTAAAGGAAGTTCTTTTGCAACTACATCTTTTGTCCTTCTTAAAATAAAAGGATATATGGTTTTCTTTAAATATTCTGTGGCGGATGTATCGTTAATTTTTTGGATTGGTTTAATAAAAGCTTCCTGAAATTTATTTAGAGAGCCAAGCATACCGGGATTAAGAAAAGTCAATTGCGACCATAATTCATTCAGATTATTTTCTATCGGTGTTCCCGTTAAACAAAGCCTGTGCTTTGCGTTTAATGTTCTTATCAACTTAGATGTCTTGGCAACCGGATTTTTTATTTTTTGGGATTCATCAAGAACTATATAGTTAAATTCCGTCTCCTTAAAAATTGCAATATCCCTTAATACTATCGGATAGCTCGTCAATATTACATCATAATTTTTAAAATGAAGTGCGTTTTCTTTTACACGGCCGTTCCCGGTATGATTCAATATTTTTAATGCGGGTGCAAATTTTTCCGCTTCATTCAGCCAATTAAAAACAACAGACGTGGGCGCAATAACTAAATTAATTGTTTTTTTTCTGTTCCTTTTCTCATTCAAAAGAAGAGCCAAAACCTGGATTGTTTTGCCAAGCCCCATATCATCCGCGAGTATGCCGCCAAATCCGAAGTCTTTTAGAAAATAAAGCCAGTCAAATCCCGATTTTTGGTATGGGCGTAAGACGGCATCAAAATCAGAAGGAATCTTCTTACTTTGAATTTTTTTGAAGGAATTTAATTGTTCAAGATTCTCTTTATACTTATTATCGGTTTCGACTTCTTCGGCCTCTTTAATAAGGCCGTCAAGCGCATTTACCTGAAATTTTGAAAACCTTAATTGATCATTACCTGAATCTGCAAATGCAAAAGCTCTTTTAAACTTATCGATCCATTGCTGTGGTAAAATTCCTAATGATCCGTCATCAAGTTTAATATACTCTCTCTTATGTTTAATTGCACTTAAAAGCGCTTCAAATGGAACAGCGGCGCCGTTAAACCTGATATCAGTCGTTACATCAAACCAGTCTATGCCGGAGTTTACCGCAAACGAGATTGAAGGTTTTGAAGTATTTACCTTATACTTTCTTAAACCCGATTCGCCAAATATTTCATATCCCATTTCTTTAAGAACCGGAATTGCCCCGAATAAGAAATCGACTGGGTCTTTACGCGGCGTAAATACTCCATCCTCTATTTCTTTGAGATGAAATTCTTTGATCTCCTGCCGGGCTTTATTTTCTATGGTACTATCTCTGAGAATCCGGACAATTTTTCCCGTTTTATAAAACGAAGACTCCGGCTCATTACTATTAAAGTTTACTTCATACTCATTATATGCAAATTTAAAAATAACCTTTAAATGCGAATCGTCTTCTTCAAGATAAATCCTTTTTTGGGGCAATGAAGATATTTCTTCCACTTTATATTTATCAGAATTTACAGGCAGGTTTTTAACAAGCTGCGGCAATAAATTTTCTTCAAAGTACTCCAGGTATGCTTTGGGAAAGAAATTATTCTTTGTTTCCTGTGTCAAATTATAAAATTGATAATACGTCAGATTTGAAATTCTGAATATATTTTCATCTACCATTACCCATAATGGATTTCCTAAGATGGGTATTACCCGTGTACCGGTTTTTATCTGCTCGCCCTTAAAGTAAAATCTGAGTTTTAATGATACTCTATCTTTCTCTTCGTCGACCAAAAGCTCGGCAGTACCCGGATCGTTACTAATATAAAGCCTTTTTTCTATTTTCTTATACCCATCATATAGATATACTTCTCTATCGGAAAGGAAAGGGAGTATTTCAGAAAAAAAACGTGACTTATTTAGTTGATCATTAGAATAAGGACGGTAGCTATCCGAAGGATATAGATCAACCAAAAATTCGCCCACATACTTTGATATGCGCTCAATGATTAGTTTTTCCTGTAGCGATGTTTCCGGCAAATTTTCAAAATTAGGGGTATATATAACTTCCAGGTCTGAAGTGCTACCATCCTTTTTTATTTTTTGCCGTAAAGCATAAAGTTTTGTATAGTATCCTTTAGGTTCTACTGCATAGGCAATTTTATAATTGGGTATGGAACTTTTTTTGTTTTCCTTATTTACTAAAACATCTATTTGTTTTTTAAACTCACTAAATTTTGCCGCTTCTTTTTGTTTTGCTATTTCTGCCAGCCATTGTTCTCTGTTTTTGCTTTGCAATTTTACTTTAGCGCTCTCATTATCCGGAACATATGTCAATCCCTGCGTTTGTAGTTTCTGCGGGGATAATTTCTGCCCATAATAACCTGAATTAATATCCTTTGGATCAGAAGATAAATAAACCCGATCTTCAAAATATTTAATTTCATCTAATTTGTATAAAACAGCCACAATATGTTTGCAAACGCTGCCTCCTTCATTGTATGGGCATGTACAATCGCAGCTTACAGGAAATTTATTTTCATCAAATTCAATTTCTACATTATATTCAAAAGTCCCTTCTACTATAGCCGTGGCTTTACGTGAAGAATATTTTAATTTACTTACGGCGCCTCTTAAATAATAAAGACGCCCCCGCTTACGGATAGTATCACCAACTAATTTGTTTAATATTTCTTTTAGCATTTTGTTAATATTTATAAAGGGAAAAGATGCTTTACATTTTAAAATTAATTAAAGAAATAATCAATAAAAAAGAATGACTACGATGGAATTGGAAATAAATGGTTTGATTAAAAATAAATCTGAACAACTAACACATAGAGACGGGGTATCAGTCACGGCAAGGCCGTAACTGATACCCCGTCTCTGTTATATTAAATCAGTTATCTTTCGTAAATACCAGATGCCCCGTTTCTCCAAGAGAAATTTTTATTTTATCACCGTCTTCAAAGTTACCTGCAAGCAATTCTTGGGATAACGGATTTATAAGGTGCCTCTGAATTGTCCTCTTAAGCGGACGGGCGCCGTATGTTACATCATAACCGAGTTTTGCAAGCCAGTCTTTAGCTTCATCATCAATATTTATTGTGATTTCTTTCTGGCTTAACATTTTCTGAACACTACTAATCTGAATATCGACTATTTCCCTGATTTCTCTTCTTGTAAGAGGCTTAAATAATACTACTTCATCTATCCTGTTCAAAAACTCAGGGCGGATTGTTTTTCTTAATAAATCAACAAGCCTAAGCCTTAAATCGCCCATAGCATTTTCAATATCTTCATCAGAAATATTATCCAGCTTTTCCTGTATAATATGCGATCCAAGGTTGGAAGTCATTATAATAATCGTATTCTTAAAGTTTACAGTCTTGCCCTGGCTATCAGTAAGCCTTCCGTCATCAAGAACCTGCAGAAGAACATTAAATACATCCGGATGTGCTTTTTCTATTTCATCAAGAAGTACAACTGAATAAGGCCTTCTTCTTACGGCTTCGGTTAACTGTCCGCCTTCTTCATAGCCTACATATCCTGGAGGCGCACCGATAAGCCTGGATACAGAAAACTTTTCCATATACTCCGACATATCAAGCCTTATCATAGCATGTTCATCATCAAACAGGAATTCTGCAAGTGCACGCGCAAGCTCTGTTTTACCCACGCCAGTTGTTCCAAGGAAAATAAAAGAACCTAGCGGGCGGTTAATATCCTGTAGCCCTGTTCTTGATCTTCTGATAGCATTAGCAACAGCATAAACAGCTTCATCCTGTCCTACTACTCGTTTATGCAGTTCATCTTCCAAACGCAGCAGTTTAGCCCGTTCGCTTTCAAGCATTTTGCTTACCGGAATTCCCGTCCATTTAGATACAATCTCTGCAATGTCTTCCGCGTGGACTTCTTCTTTAAGCATTTTCTCATCTTTCTGAACTTCAGAAAGTTTCTGAGTTTCTTCCTTCAGCTGCTTTTCAAGTGTTACAATTTTACCGTATCTAAGTTCTGCAACCTTACCTAAATCGCCTTCGCGTTCGTATTTATCGGAAAGGGATTTAGCATTTTCAATCTCACTTTTCATAGAACGTATTTTCTGGATTTTTTCTTTTTCAAGATTCCAGTGCATTCTGAACTTATTTCTTTCTTCTATAAGTTCGTCAAGTTCTTCTTTTAACTCAACAAGCCGTTTGGCAGAAGCTTCGTCTTTTTCCCGTTTAAGAGCTTCGCGTTCAATTTCAAGCTGTTTAATTTTACGTTCTAATGCATCAAGCTCTTCCGGCATGGAATCAATCTCCATCCTTATCTTTGATGCAGCTTCATCTATTAAGTCAATTGCTTTATCAGGAAGGAACCTGTCGGCAATGTACCTGTTTGAAAGCTGTGCGGCAGCAACAATAGCGCCATCTGTAATCCTTACTCCGTGGTGAACTTCGTAACGCTCTTTCAATCCCCTTAAAATAGAAATAGTATCTTCTTCCGATGGTTCACTTACAATAACCGGCTGGAACCTTCTTTCAAGCGCCGCATCCTTTTCAATATATTTTTTATATTCATTCAGCGTAGTTGCGCCGATTGCATGCAGTTCACCGCGTGCAAGCGCCGGTTTAAGTATATTTGCCGCATCCATAGAGCCTTGGGCAGCACCTGCACCGACAAGTGTATGAAGCTCATCTATGAAAAGAATTACTTCGCCGTTGGAATCCTGAACTTCTTTTAATACAGCTTTCATTCTCTCTTCAAACTGGCCGCGGAATTGCGCACCGGCAATAAGCGCACTCAGGTCAAGCGCTACAATCCTTTTTGACTTTAAATTTTCCGGAACATCCCCGGAAATAATTCTATGAGCAATACCTTCAGCAATAGCTGTTTTTCCTACACCTGGTTCGCCTATCAGTACAGGGTTATTTTTGGTCCTTCTTGAAAGCACCTGAAGAACTCTTCTTATTTCTTCGTCACGCCCTATAACAGGATCCAGCTTTCCGGCTTTGGCCAGTTCATTTAAATCCCTGCCGTATTTTGCGAGCGCCTGATATGTATCTTCCGGATTTTGTGTTGTTACACGCTGTGTGCCGCGTACATCTTTAAGCGCAGTCAATATTTCATCATGGGAAATACCATTCTCTTTTAACAGCCTGCCTGCTTTGCTGCCGCTTGTTGAAATAGCCAGCAGCAAATGCTCGGTGGAAACGTACTCATCTTTCAGGTTGCGCGCCTCTTCCGAGGCAGAATCTAAAACTTTTGCTGTATCGTTAGACATAGACTGGGTGCCAATACCGGCTCCGCTCACTTTTGGTAAGCTTTCAAGTAATTCATTCACCTTTAACTTTAACCGCGTAATATTTCCGCCGGTTTTCTGAATTACCGTTTCGGCAATATTTCCGCTTTCCTGTATAAGTGATGCTAATATATGTTCAGGCTCAATTACCTGGTTATTATAATTTTGCGCTATCTCTGTTGCAGTCTGTACTATTTCCTGCGCTTTTACCGTAAGCTTATTAAAATTAAATGCCATATCT
>JARLHB010000540.1 GCA_031292465.1 Ignavibacteriaceae bacterium | reverse complement strand
GAATATCCCTCTTCCCTGTACAAATCTAAAACCTGAATTATCTTAGAAACAACTTTATCAGCATTATATGGTTTATTAAGCAGCTGCGACAATAATGAATCAACAGTTACTTTGTTGATTAAAGAAATTCCGCCGCTATTAATTTTAGTAATAACAGGGTTATACTCATAAACAAATTTTACTGTGGAATATGTAGGATATATTTTTACAACAGCATTTATGTTTTTATAAATGCCTTTTGAATACAAGGAACAAATATCGGCCATTATATCTAAATTGGAAACGGAATCCCTTGTTGAGTACTTTTGCAGAAATTGTTTTTCAACATCCGAAACATTATTATCAAACAAAATATTCTTTATATAATATTCTTCCGTATTTAAATTTACCCTTAACAGAGAATCTATTCCCGCCTTTATTCCGGATAATTGCGGCAGGGCCGCTTTGTAACCTTCGTTAATTACAGATTCAATGTCCGAAAAATCATCATTTACTCTTTCCCTTAAGTCAGGCTCTATAACTTTGTTTGCAAAATCCAATTGCGATTCATCCAACAATTTCATTGGAATGCTTACAACCTGATCGGCAACTGCCCACGGCAGGGCAAGTTCACTTTCTTCATGCAAAGGACTTGTCGTGTTGACTGCAATTATATAATTAGCGCCTAAACTTAATGCAGCCTTAACCGGTATATTAGCAACCAATCCGCCATCAACCAGCAAGAGCGAGTCAATTTTTATAGGCGACATTAAAAATGAAACGCTTGAACTGGCCCGCATTGCTTCGCTTAATGAACCTTTCCCGATTAATACCGGGCGGCCGGTAACAAGGTCTGTACATACTGCTCTGAATTTTTCATTAAGTTCATCAAAACTTGAATCGACATGAATAGGAGCCTGGAATGCAAGCAGGTTTAAATAACTTGCCATTTTCTGGCCGTTATTTAAAGACGTAGGCAATATGGGTTTAAAGCCTTCCAGCCGTAAGGAAAAAACCGCTTTATCTTCAGTAATTTTTTGATCTACGAACAATTCTCTTCGATTGGTTTCTCTATCCGAAGCAAGAAGCGCATTCCAGTCTGTATTTACGACAATTGAATCTATTTGGTTCAGGCTATACCCGGCAGCATACAGGCCGCCGACAATACTGCCCATGCTCGTCCCGGCAATAACATCAATAGGTATTTCTGCTTTTTGAAGAGCCATCAGGACACCTATCTGGGACAGACCCCTTGCTCCGCCGCCGCTTAAAACCAGCGCTACTTCGGGTTGTTGTCGGGGTACTATTTTTGTTAAACCAAAGGGTAAGTTTTTTGTCCGGCATTCAACCGATATGACTTTTGTTGTTTGGGCAAAAGAAGTGGAGATAAATAATAATATAAAAAAAATTATTTTTTTAGAGATAGCCATTTATGCATAAAGAATGAATCTTAAAACTACAGCTATGTAGTTTTTGTTGAAACCCCAAATATGTATCAACACATATAATCCCGGAGCAGTCTCCGGCAAGCCTTCAACAAAAACTACTTAACAGTACCTGATCTAATTAACGTTTTCTTTTCTGTTGCTGTACCTTTGCATTTTTTTCTGCAGCATCCATCATCCTGGACATAAAGCCACCCGTTTTTTTAGGATTCTTTACGGGTACCAGTTCCATGCCATCGTGTTTCTGATTGATATAATATTGCTGCGCTATTGAAAATACATTAAACATAAAGTAATACAGGTTCAATCCGGCCGGAAAACTCATAAACAAAATTGTAAGGAATACCGGCATTATATAAACCAGCGATTGCTGCTTTGGATCTTTAACGGACATCTTCTGTTGAACGAATGTAGTTATTCCCATCAACAATGCCAAACCGCTCACCTGGTCGATACCGAAGAATGGAAGTTTAAAAGGTAAAGTAAAAATATTATCCGGCCGGGAAAGATCTGTTATCCAAAAAACAAATGGCTGCTGCCTTAGCTCAATCGCCACTTTTAATAATCCCCACAGTGCTATAAAAATCGGCATCTGTAAAAGCAGCGGCAAACATCCGCCGGCAGGATTTACTCCATAGGTTGAATAAAGTTTCATTGTTTCTTTATTCATTTTCTGTGGATCGTCTTTATACTTTTCTTTTAGTTCAGTCATCTTTGGCTGAAGCAGTTGCATCTTCTTCATCGATTGGAAACTTGACTTTGTAAGCGGGTACAAAAGTATCTTAATAATCAATGAAAAAACGATTATAACCACGCCATAGTTTGGTATTAGCAAATGCAGCATATTAAACAATGGCAAAAGTAAATAAAGGGAAATAAAACGGATTAGAAACTTTAGCCCCAGAAAATTTCCAAATTCAACTATTTCATCAAGATTATGGCCATAAGATTTCAATATAGTATAATCTGCCGGGCCGATATAGATATTGAAGCTTTTTTGTTCTAACTCTGAATTATTAAATGGAATTATTAAGCGAATATTATAAGAAGTATTCAGGCCATTGTTTGCAATATTTGATTTATATCCTTCTACATAGGCGCCGTCTACACCGGAAGGGTTTTGTGGTGCAATAATAGCTGCAAAATATTTATTCCTTACAGCAACCCAATCAACCGTTCCGTTAAAATCTTTTTCTGCTTTTTCGCCAACTTTAGGAGGATCAACAACCACGTGGTCGCCGCCGTAATAAACGCTTGCATTGGAATATGATGTTTCATCAACTGAATTTTCTTCAACGCCTCTCAAGCCCTTGCTCCAGACAAAGTCAATATCGTTATTGCCAATAATATTATTCAGCCCTACCAGATTCAGGCTGCACTTCATACTGTATTTAGCGCCGTAGAATATAAATGTCTTTTCGAGATATTTATTATCTGCAACCTTTAAAGTATAAACAATAACTAAAGAATCTTTGCCGGATATATTGTAATAAGATTTAGAAGCGTTGGAAACGAACTCCAGTTTGGAAGTATTGATTGCTTTACCGTCGGTTGAAACGAAAGATAAATCCGGGCCGCCGCCGCCTTGTGGATAATCAACCAACTGAACGTGTGAGTTATAGAAATTCTTCTCCGCATCGGCTTTTTTAGTAAACCAATTATTATAATTTTTAAGGAAGTACTTCTTTATATCACCGCCCCTGTTGCTTAGTTCCAGCTTTACCAGTTCGTTTTCTACCGTAATAATCTGTTCATTGCCGGATGGCGCCGAGAAATATTTACCATAAGAAGAACTGTCGCTTTTACCGGAAACGGGTTCAGCCACGGCATTTTTTGTTTCTTCTTTTTTACTTTCAACAGCAGGTTTATTTTTATTCGTGTCGTAACTAACCGATGAGGTATCGGTCTTCCCGGTTGTTTGTTCAGGCTGCTTTGGCGAATTCAGGTAAAGCCATAAGACTAATATTGCGCCGATAAATACAAAAGCTATTGTTGTTTGTTTGTCCATTCCATATCCATTATTGTACGGGGTCAAATCCCCCTTTGTTGAAAGGATTGCATCTTAATATTCGCCACACTGCTTTAATCCCGCCTTTAAAAATTCCGTATTTCTCAATTGCTTGTATTGCGTACTCTGAGCAGGTTGGATAAAATCTACAAGACGGCGGGAAAAGCGGAGATATTAATTTTTGATAACCTTTTATTATAAAAACCAGTATTCTCCACATTACAGCCTGCTTGCTATCTTAGTCATAATTTCAAAAACATGCGGCATTATTTCTTTATAGCTTAAAACTTTATTTTTTTCTTCATTCAGCATATTAGGAGAAAAAACAATTTTAAGTAAAACACTATTTCTTAAACTGACTTCGGTAAGTATTTCTTTATTTAGTCTATAAGATTCTTTGAGTAGCCTTTTAACTCTATTTCTCCAGACGGCGTTTCCAAGCTTCTTGCTTACAACCGGTGCAATTTTTACTCCACTATCTTCTGTACTTTTTTCGATTAAATAGTGCGCACGCAAAACCCGCCCGGTTGAGTAAACCAGCCTGCCTGTAGAAAATATTAGTTCAAAATCTTTTCTTTTTTTTATTCTTTCATTAGATGAAAGACTAAAATTTTTCAAGGTTTCTAATTCTCATCACTGACAGTTAGCTTTTTTCTTCCTTTTAATCTTCTTCTGGCCAACACTTTACGGCCGCTCACTGATTTCATTCTTTCTCTGAAACCATGCTTATTTTTTCTTTTTCTAAGACTTGGTTGAAATGTCCTCTTCATATAGTACTCCTTTTTATCACAAAGACTGTAAAATTAAATAATGATATGCAAATATACAATAAACATTATTTTCTTCCATATTGTTTAATTTTTAAAATAAATGATTTTTTAATAAATATTTCTGAAAAATTAATTTGGATTGAACATATATACTTCCTATTTTTTCACACATCCAGAAGGCCTTAATAATTGTGCGTATGTTGTGGATAACTTTTTTTTGTGAAAACGTTTCACAAGGGTTTTTGCTACAAGGTGTTTATTTCTAATTATTTCATTGTGACAACAAATCAAAAAGAGCCCCGTAACGCCTTGTATTACAGCAATTTACAGCCCAATATTTAATGTTGGCAATTTGTTGATAACTTTTGGGCGTTTTACTGTTTTTGCTGAAAACTTCACAAATTTGAAGTTTTTTCAATTTTCAAATGTTGATAAGTATTTATGAATGAATTTGTAACGCCAGAGAATAAAATCTTATTAGAACCTACCACCGTATGGAGAGATTGCCTTAGAACAATTAAAGAAAATGTCACTTTAATGACCTATAACACCTGGTTTTTACCCATAAAACCGGTAGAGTTGAATAGTTCTACGTTAAAAGTTCAACTCCCAAGCCAGTTCTTTTGGGAATGGATCGATGAGCATTATAATACACTAATAAACAAAACCATTCATGAAGTTCTTGGTCACGATGCGAAACTTGCATATGTGATCTCTGAAGAAAAAGAAGTTGAAGAAATTATAGTCCATCCAAGCCAGGCTGCTGTTGTCCCCGAGGTTGTTGAACCCCAGAAGCCAAAACAGGATTTTGAATCTTTTTTGAACCCAAGGTACACTTTTGATAATTTTATAAAAGGCGAGGGCAATCAGCTTGCACGCGCAGCCGCGGGAGCAATAAGCGACAACCCCGGCGGAACTTCCTTTAATCCATTATTTGTATATGGCGGCGTTGGGTTGGGTAAAACGCACCTGATTCAGGCAATTGGGAACAAAATATTGCAAAATTTACCGGAGAAACGGGTAATATATCTTTCTGCGGACATGTTTACAGTAGAATTTGTTGAATCTATTCAAAATAATACGTTAAATGATTTTTCTAATTTTTACAGAAAAATGGATGTTCTCATAATCGACGACATCCAGTCTTTAATTGGAAAAGAAAAAACCCAGGATTTGTTTTTTCAAATATTTAATACGCTTCACCAATCGAGGAAACAAATAATTTTATCCAGCGATAAACCCCCTAAAGATCTTAAGGGGCTTGACGACAGGTTAATTTCCCGTTTTCAATGGGGATTAACTGCCGATATTCAGCCGCCGGACCTAGAAACAAGAATCGCCATACTTAAAAGAAAATCTGAAGATTACGGTATGTCAATTTCTTCAGAAATATTGGAATATATAGCAAACAACATTACCTCAAACATCAGGGAACTTGAAGGCTGTTTAATAAAACTGCTTGCAAACGCTTCGTTAAATTCAAAAGAAATCAATCTTGAATTAACAAAAAACATTGTAAAAGAAATTGCGACTGATGTAAAAATAAATATCACAATTGAAGATATAACCAAATGCGTATGCGATTACTTCAAAATTGATGAAAACAAGATTAGAGATAAAACCAGAAGAAAAGAAGTTGTAAATGCGCGCCAGATTGCTATGTACCTGGCAAAAGAGCTTACAAAATCGTCATTAAAGACAATTGGACTGCACTTTGGCGGCAGGGACCACTCTACGGTTATACATGCATATAATTCCATAGAAACATCAATGCAAACCGACTTGCAACTTAAAGACACCGTAAATTTATTAAGAAACAATATCGAGATAAATTGTTCCTGATTTAAAGTTTTTATAGAAAACAAGAAAAGCTCCGCCTTGCCGGAGCTTT
>JARLHB010000539.1 GCA_031292465.1 Ignavibacteriaceae bacterium | reverse complement strand
TGAATCATCTATATATTTACTTCTATCAAATGGGAATTTATCTTCATTGCCTCTTTTTCGTCCCCAATGCATATTTTCAACAATTTCTATTTGTTTGTATAATATTTTATCAGTTGTATAGGTATGGAAATCTGGGTCAGGAGGATTCATTTTTTGGAAATATTCAGGGTAATCAGTTTTACTCTTTTTCAATAATTCAACAAATGAACCCAATATATAAAGTTCTCTACCGTCTTTATAAACACGGGAAGTAAGGAAATCTTTTCCATTTTTCTCTGAAAGATCTTTAACTTTATTATATTCATCTTCAATTCTTAACATATTCAGCAAATAATTAATGAACCTATTATCATTTCTTTTCAAAATATATTGTTTATAATTTATATCAATAAGATTTAATCTGCAATTGCCGTAGAGGCTGCATAAATTCTGCTTGCGCCGGCTTCTAATAAAATCCTTCCGCATTCGCTTATTGTTGCGCCGGTTGTTATTACATCGTCAATCAGTAAAATATTCTTGCCTGATAATCCTTTGGAATTTCTAATCAAAAATGCGTCTCTTATATTTTCTTCGCGTTCCTTTAAATTCATTGTAGTCTGGGATTGAGTGAATCTTTTCCTTTTAACAATATTTTGTTTTACAGGAATGTTTAATACGGAACCTAATCCTTTTGCTATATAAAACGACTGGTTGTAACCGCGTTCAGCTTTCTTCAATTGGTGCAGGGGGATTGGAATAATAATATCTATGTGCCATTCATTCATCATGTTGGCTATATGATTGCCAAGCTGTTTTCCTAAGAATACTCCTACTGCAAAACGTCCGTTGTATTTTAATGAATGAATGATATTCTGGAATTCCTTGCCTTCTTCAAAAACGTAAAGTGAGGTAAATCCGGAAATTATTTTCTTCGCCCTGAACTTTCTTTCATATTCCCGGCAAAGCCTTTCTTCTCTTGCAAGTTTTATTTTGTTTAAGCATACAGGGCAGATAGTCCTTTCGGCAACAGTAAGTTTGTTACCGCAGCCGGGACAGATGCGGGGAAGGAAGAAATCAAATATTTCGGCTAAGATGTTCAAGATTCAAAAATTTAAAAATTCAAAGATTCAAAAATCGGAAATAGTAGTGATAGTAATTATTTTTAACACTTTTAATAAGTGCTATTTTTTAGTTTTGTCTAAGTATTTTATAAAATTTGCTATCTGCTGGCTTAATGAAATACAGATCTCTTTAAATTCTTTGTATTCTTCTGCCTGAATATATTCTAAATCAACTGCTAAACTGAATAAACTTCTAACTTCTCCTACAGAGCCCTTTGAATAGTATAAAAATTTAATAAACTCTTTATTTCCGTTCCTTTCAAAACCTTCAGCAATATTGCTCATAACTGATACCGAAGCTCTTTGTAATTGATCTTTAAATCCAAAATCTTTACGGTAAGAAATGCTTTTTATGGAATATATTTTCAAACTCAGACTTTTAGATTCTTTCCAGACATTCAAGTCTTCAAAAGTTTTCATTTCAGACTCCCATTTTTATTATTAATGATTACTTATTGATTTAGTTTTAACTACTAAAAAAAATTTCTAACCACAATATCTTTGAAAATCTTTGCGAAGAATTTATTAATCTTTAAATTTTTGAATCTTTCAATCTTTAAATTATTTCTACAACATCCCCCATCTTTTACGGAAGAACCATTCAAGTCCGAATATAATAATTGCAATAATCAGCAGCCATTCATCAGACCACAGGTTTATGCTGCTTACATCAATTTTATCTTTTGAAGACCGGGCAGTAATATCTTTTAGAATTGAATATAATTGCTTGTAGTTTGAGTTATAGAAAAATTTTCCGTTGGTCTGATTGGAAAGCAGGGTAAGATATTCGCTGTTCATCCTCGGGTTAATCATTTCAATATCGGTTTCACCAACGTTAAAACTGCCATTATCCGTACCGAGCTTATTATTATTTCTATAGCCTTCGCCTGTAAATGTATAATCACCCGGCTGGTTTGTCTGGAATGTACCTTCATACAGCCCGTTTCCAATAGAATTGAGGTTTACTTCATAACTATTGCTGCCGGATTTAACAGCGACTTTTACGTAAGCATCCGTTATCGGATTAAATGTCTGGTCATAAACCTGTGCATTAAATTCAACCTGCTCGCCGAGAGCATAAAGTTTTTTTGTCGTTTTAACCGAGAATTGCTTATGATCCTCTTTTGTGTTTAACCATTTTGTACTACTCAGGATAAAACGATCGAACAAATCAAGATTCTTCATAGCTGTTTCAAGCTTCCATCTCCAAATATCTTTCGCAAGAACAGAAACGGATTTCTTACTGCCGAGAGTCCGTGCCAAAATTAATGGCCTGTTCATAACCACGTTATTAATTTTAACTTTGGAAATAATTTCACTCTCCGGCTTAGACTGCAGGTTTACATTAGGCTGATATACAGGAGGCAGATTGTTCCATGCATCAAGAATGTTGGAAGCATTGTTTTGCAATAGGGGATTATCCGATTGCGAGGCAGAAATATCCGGTTGTATCTCTAAGTAATCTCCGCTGATATTGTTTGCCGTGAAAGATAATTCATTTTGTAGCGTTTTCAGCCGGGAAAAATCAACACCGCTTGAAAGAGTTAAAAAGTACGGTTTATCTTTATCACCGATTTCTTTTAAAACACTTTGTAAAAGCTGCTGTGAAGTTTCTCTGGAGGGGAAACCGACAAGGAACAAAACATTTGCGCTGTCAAGAAGCCTTTGCCTGTCGTTCTTTTCAACAAATTTATCCGGTGCATACTGTGTTATGGAATTTACGGATAAGTTATTATCTGCTCTAAGTGAGTTTTTTATAAATGAAACGTCCGGCGAAGGGCTGCCTGCAATTACAAGCACTTTAACTTTGTTGCTTAGAACATTAATAAAGAATACTTTTTTATTGTTTGCATAGGTAAATTCACCTGGTGTGTTCGAAACAACTACCGATAATTTCTTTTCGCCGCTGCCTTTAGGCGTATATGTAAAATCAACATTCTGAATACCATCCGGACTTAATGAAATATTCTTCTGTGCGGCAAATGTATTGTTTTCATAAAGAGAAACATTTACATTTTTATTTGAAAAACCCGTGTTTGAAATTGATGCTACTACAGAGGTAGGAGTCTGCGCATATATCATCTCATTGTATAGTACATTTTTCACTTCAACATCATTTCGGGCAGTTGAATCTCCAACACCGACAGTAAATACCGGAATGTTCTGCCTGATTGCTGTTTGAAGCGGATCGCTGCCGTCTGTTATTACGCCATCGCTTACAATTACAACAGAAGAAATGTTCCTGTTGATTTTACTTATAGTTGAAAATATTCTTGAAAAATTTGTACTGCCTTCATTAAAATTTAATTTTTTCAGACTGTCATAGCTTAAACCGGAAGCGGCTGAACCAAAAGTATATAATTCTGTATTGCCGGAAAGGTTATTGTCTTTAAGCCCTTTTACAAAGTCTTTAACAGTCTGGCTCCTGTTAGTGCCGTCATTTATTTGTATCGATCTTGAATTATCGAGGAAGATTAAGTTTACCGGCTCAAGTATCCTTTTTTTTGCAAGAGTTAGAATGGGTTCAAAAATAACAAATAAGAGAAGCGCCAGTGCAAGCGATCTTAATACAATAAGGAATATTCGTTTCCCTTTTGGTATGGCCGGAACCGTATAACGGTAAACATAAATTACATATGCAGCCAGAGCCAGTATGAGTATAAAAAAGAAAACAGACGGGAATGAAAAGCCCAGGCTTATTTTTTCAAAATTGAACATTAAAAGTTCATTTCTCCCTTCAATACAGTAACGGCATTACCCGAAATATAAAGTTCATTTTTAGTTGGCGAGTATTTTACGCCTACTCTTCCGCGCCTGCCGATAATATCGCCCTGTTCGAAAATCAGTGATATATCTTCTTCGTTGTTTTTTACAAACCCGAGCTTTCTTAAAACCAGCATAAACGGGCCGTTGGCGGAACCAGTTACAGGGTCTTCGTCTATTCCATAATATGGCGTAAAGAACCGGCTGTGTGCAAAGCTTTCTTTATCGTAAGTTTCTTTTGTAAAAACTACGTTGCCGCCTATGTTATACAGCTTTTGAATGCCTAAAAGGTCCGTAAAATTCGGTTTTAATCCTTTTAAAGTTGAAAGTTTTTTTACATAGATATATAAATATCTGTTCTCCATCATTATAAACGGGACGGAATTATCAATATTATCAATCGACAGCCCGAGGGCGGTTAAAATTTCTTCTTTGTTATCATTATATTCTTCAGCTTTGTAAACAGGAATCTGCATAAAGCATTTACCTTTTTCAACCCTGCATTTCAATATTCCTGATTGAGTATCAAATGTTATTTCAGAGCTGCCAACTATGTACCTGTTTTCATATAAAAAATGCAGGGATGCAATTGTTGCATGTCCGCAAAGTTCAACTTCCGTTGTAGGAGTAAACCATCTTAAATTGTAATCAGCTTTATCTGATTTTGAAATGAATGCAGTTTCGGCAACATTCATTTCCCGGGCGATAAATTGCATCTCTTCTTTTGACAGGCCATCCCCGAAAGTAACTCCTGCCGGATTTCCTCCAAAAGGTTTATC
>JARLHB010000538.1 GCA_031292465.1 Ignavibacteriaceae bacterium | reverse complement strand
TCATACACACTCTGTTCACATTCTTCTAAATCTTTTATCTGATAAACGCCAAATCCCAGAATAGGCATTTTAATGCCATTGTTCAAAATAACTTCTTGCATAATTACACCTTTAAATTGTTTTGAATTTGCATACCGTTCTTTTCAATTGTCATTTGTTTTATTTCTTTACAAATTTATTTTCGCGCGCGCTGTAACGCGGGCCTATATTCGGGTATTTTTTTACAATTGCATCAATATTATTTAAATCTTCCGATGTTAGCTCTACATCAGCCGCGCCGGCATTTTCTTCCAGATATTTTCTGCGCTTTGTTCCGGGAATTGGAATGATATTATCACTTTGTGCCATTACCCATGCAATAGCTAACTGTGCAGGAGTACAGTTTTTACTTTTCGCAAATTCTGCAAATGCGGCGGACATCTTCTGATTATTCTCTAAATATTCTCCCTGGTATCTCGGCAGGTTTGCGCGAAAGTCGTTAGAGGCAAGAGAGCTTACATCTAATTTGTTGGTAATAAGCCCGCGGCTTAATGGAGCAAACGGAACAAAAGTTATACCCAGCTCTTTTGTTAACGGCAGTATTTCTTTTTCTACATCGCGGGAAAGCAGGGAGTACTCGCTTTGCAATGCAGTTATAGGGTGAACAGAATATGCTTTTTTCAAATCTTCCGGAGTACACTCACTTAAACCTAAGTAACGGACTTTTCCTTCTTTTACAAGTTCAGCCATTGCGCCGACTGTTTCTTCAACAGGGACATTGGGATCTATACGGTGTACATAGTAAAGATCAATAGTATCTATTTTCAATCGTTTCAAACTGTTCTCAACAGCCTCTTTCATCCACGCAGGAGAAGCGTCAACATAAGTTTCTCCGCCGACAAAAGCATCTCCCGTACCGCTTCTTACTCTGAAACCAAATTTTGTTGCAATAAAAATTTTATTGCGGTTGGGAACCAATACTTTTGAAACCAGCTCTTCATTTATACCGTTGCCGTATATATCAGCCGTATCCCAGAAATTTATTCCTAAATCTAGTGCATACTGTAATGTTGCAATGCTTTCTGTATCGTCCGGTTTACCGTATGCTGAACTCATTCCCATGCATCCTAAACCTACGACTGATAATTTTTCTCCTGTTTTTGCTAATTCTTTATACTTCATGATTATCTATCCTCCATTGTAAATTTCTATTACTATTAATTGCCTTATGCAAAATCAAATTATTTAAAGTTAACATATAATATTGTTTTAGCTCTGATAATAATTGTGCTAATCTAAATGGCGAAACAGCGTTTCGCCGTACAATCCTATTTTATTATTCCGATACTACTTCGTTTATACACCTTATTGCATTCAATGATCTTGGATATCCTACATAAGGTAATAATTGAGTAACGGTACTAAGCAATATTTTTTTATCATTTCCAACATTTAAATTGCCTTGTATATGCCCCTTTAGCTGAGGCTCGCATCCGCCCAAAGATAAAATCATTGAAAACGTTAAAAGTTCTCTTGTCTTTATGTCCAATCCATTTCTTGTATAATAATCGCCGAAACAATTTGCAGATAAATATTTTTGAATATGAATCTGATCCGCCGGCGATTCCTTATACATCTCATCAATCGTTTCACCGAATATTGATTTTTGTACTTCCAGGCCTTTTCCAAACCGCATTTCCGGCGAAGTTGTGGATTGCCCTTCCAACGGCAGCTTTATACCTCTGCTTACCAATATTTCATTTGTAGCATGAATGAAATCAAAGACCTTTGCAATTCCAACGTATGGAACAGCCTGATATACAATCTCTTTCACTTCAACCGGGGTTACGCCGACATTAAGCGCGCCGGCAAGCATTACTTTATATTCGCCTAAAGCCTGGCTTGCAATCATTGATCCCAAGATCATTATTAACCTTGTCTTGGTATCGAGGTTTCCGTAACTAACCACTTCATCAAAAGCAAAGTTATCGAATAACTCAATTAATTCCGGATCTGTTACCTTTAATGTTGATTTGTAATTCGGGAACAGTTCCTCATGGTTTTTGTTTGCTGTTTCACTTATACTCATTGTTTATACGCTCAATTCATAAAATTATAATTCTTGTTTATATGTTTTTTCCCATCTCATAGGCCTGTTTCATAGCCTGGCTTCCTTTAATATCTCCAATATTCCAGGCTCCTGTTCCATAAATAATACCCTTTTCCTTTGCTCCGCTTAGGCATAATGTAAAGCCTCTGAATTCTTCCAAAGTCCTATCCATTGCTCGTTTGTTGTTATCTGCTGCAGTCAGAACAAAGTAAAATTCCTTATTTCTGATTTCAGAATAGCGGGCGCAGGTTCTGTCAATCAATGTTTTCATCTGTGCGCACATAGTATAAAAGTAAACTGGAGTTGCCATAACAATTACATCTGCTGAAATTATTTTTTCAAGTATTTCAGTCATATCATCTTTCTGAGGACAACTTTTCTCACCATTAAAGCAATTGCCGCACCCTGTGCAATAATTGATTTTTTTATTTCGCAAAAATATTTTCTCTGTTTCATGTTCAGCCTCCCGGTTTCCCATCATAAACTGATCACACAACGTATCTGAATTTCCGCCCTTTCTTGGACTGGCGGACAGTACTAAAACTTTTTTATTCATTTCTTTTAATCACTATATTCTGATATTTAAGTAGCGAAACAATGCCGACAGGTCAGGTTCGCCGTACAATTTTCCGTAACGTAAGTTACTATTAAATCATGCTGTAAAATTAAAGTAAAAGGCTCAAAGGAAGGTTTTCTCTGCGGCTCAATTAATTTTGCTGTAAGGCTCAATTATATCTTGTGGGAGACAGTCCGTATAGTTTTTTAAACGCTGATGAGAAATGAGACAGGTTCTTAAACCCGACTTCAAGGTATACGTCGGATACTTTTTTATTATCGTTATGAATTTTATCATAAGCAACTTTCAGCCTCTTCTCAATTAACCATTTTTGAGGTGGAAGAGAACTGATTTTTTTAAAATCCCTTTTAAATGTAGCCAGGCTCCTGCCTGTAAAATTTGCTATCTCTTCTATTGAAAGGTCGTACATAAAGTTTTCATCCAGAAAATCGAGGATATCAATTTTCCAGTGTTCGGTAAAATCAAATAAGCTTGGATAGAATTTTTTATCAATATTTAATAATGAATAGACGCCTTCCTTCAGTTTCAGTTCCATTAATTCTTTGGCAGGCTGCACAGATGAATTAAAATAAGGGGTCATAGACTGGAACAAACCGGTAATGTCCGGCGTTGCCGGCAGCTTTATTACGCTTGGTTTATGTTTTTCAATATTCAAAGGCAGCAGCTTTTTATCAATTGCCTGATAAAACTCCCGCAGAAAATTTCGTTTGAATATCATAAAAATGGCCTTAAAGTACTCGTCTCCTCTCGGCTGCGTTGTCATACTAACGCGGTTATTTCTCCGCAGAAACACACATTCCCCGGAATGGATCACGGTTCTTTTATTATTTTCCTGAATTAGCAGTTCACCAGAATAAACATACACAAGTGTATGATCTCTTATCATTGGTGTGCATTTTATATCTTTATTAAAATAACAGCTGAAAAATATATCCAGATAATTAAACGACAGGTTTTCTCTATTTCCAATTTCCATATAAATATTACCTTACCTATATACTCTTAATCATTTCATCCAAACAATATTTATTCATCATCATCGAAATTAAGAATTGGTGCAAGCCATCTTTTAGCTTCTTCGTAACTCATTCCTTTACGCTTGTGGTAATCCAGCACCTGGTCTTTCCCGATTTTGCCGACGTTAAAATATTTTGATTCAGGGTGTGCAAAATATAAACCGCTTATAGATGCTGCCGGGTACATGGCAAGATTTTCCGTTAAGCTGATAGATGTATTTTTCTCTGCATCCAGCAGATTGAATATGGCCCATTTTTCCGTATGGTCTGGTTGTGCAGGGTAACCCGGCGCAGGGCGTATGCCTGTGTAGTTCTCTTTTATCAAATCATCGTTTGATAAAATTTCATCTTTTGAATAGCCCCAATATTCTTTTCTTACAAGCTCGTGCAAATGCTCGGCAAAAGCCTCTGCCAGCCTGTCTGCAAGGG
>JARLHB010000537.1 GCA_031292465.1 Ignavibacteriaceae bacterium | reverse complement strand
TGCAAAAATCTTTTTTCCTGTAAATAATCGAGATAAACTCTTTAATCGACTTTTTCTTATCATCCGGATGAATAAAATCAAACAAAAACCTGCCAATGCACTTGTTAAGTTCATACCCTGTAATTTCGGCCCAGTAGGGGTTAAGAAATGTAATTATACCGGCCTGATCAGTTTTAAATATTACTTCCCTTACGTTTTGAACAACCGATCTGTATTTCTCCTCGCTTTCTCTTAGGGCTTTTTCAGCAAGTTTACGTTTGCTAATATCGCTTATCGTATTAATTGAACCAATAATTTTACCTTTGCTGTCCTTATAGGGTGAGTCATTAATCAATGCCCAAAACTCATCGCCGTTTTTTTTATGCATTTTAATTTCTAATCGATCCTCGGCCCCGGAGAAACGCCTCTTATTTTTTTCAAGAACCGCATTCCACTGATAAGGTTCAAAAAACAGCTTATAGTCATAATATCCAACCATTTCATCTACGCTATACCCTGTTATTTCAGCCATCCGGACATTTGCGAACAATATTTTATTTGAGATATCCGTAATTATCAGCCCTTCAGTAAGACTCTGAACTACACCTTTATAAAGTTCTTCACTTTCTTTAAGTGTATCTTCTGCATTTTTTCTATCTGTAATATCGATAGCGGTACCTACATATCCGGTAAAACTTCCATCCGGAAGAAAACGTGGAATGCCTCTTGTTAATATCCAGCGATATTTTTCGTCATGTCTTTTTAGCCTGAACACAATTTCAAAGTCAGTCCGGGAATCAAAAGAAGATGCATAACTATTAAGAAACAGTTTCATATCTTCAGGATGTATATTCCTCATCCATTTATTACCAAGCTCATTAATTATTTCACCTCCCGTAAACTGCAGCCAGGACTTATTAAAATAAAAGAAGAGCTTATCTGTTCCGGCAATCCATATCATTACCGGCGCAGTATCAGCCATAGTTGTGAATCTTTCTTCACTTTCTATCAGAGCATTTTCATATTTTTTCTTTTCACTAATATCTTCAGCTACACCTTCAATAAAGACAATTTTCCCGGAGCTATTCCTTACTACACTGGCACTTAATTTTACTTTTATCTTACTGCCATCTTTTTTTATCCAGACGGTTTCATATTCCCGCACAAAATTATTTTTTTTCAACTGGGCAAAAATTTCTTCTTTTTCATTCGTATTGGAATATTTTACCCTTCCGCCTAAAACATCTTTATATGAATTATAACCCAGCAGATTAACAAAAGAAGAGTTCGCTAAAATTATATGTCCTTTTACATCGACCTGGAAAACGCCAAGCAGCAAATTATCAAACAGCATCTTGATGCGTTCTTCGGAATTACGAAGGTTATTTTCAGTCATTTGTAATTCGGTTATATCCCTATAGGTACCCCAGATACCGGTTAGATTTGAATCCTCTATAATTCCGTTATAATTGCTTAGAAAGTACTTTGTTACACCATTGGAATTAACTTCAGAGGTAATAATATTCTCTAATTTATATCCATTCTTTACAAACTTCTTAAATTTTTCATACGTTGCTGTATTACTCAGATTAGTAAATGTATTTATATCTAATCCTCTTAGATCACTGCATTTTGAAAATCCAAGCCTCTTAGCAAGGTAATCATTGCACTCAGCAATAACAGAGTTACCCATAACAAGCGAAAATTGTTTTTCCGGATTAAGCACGATAGGTACAGGAATTAAAGTCTCGACTCTAAAAATACCTTCATTGTTTTGTTTAATAAAACGTCTGTATTTTTCTTCGTTTCTTTTTAATTCACCGGCAGCCTGCATTTCGGAAAGGACAAGCATCTTGTTTTTTAAGGAAGACTTAATAGCAGGTAAAAGTTTGGCGCTTTCTTTTTTTAGGATATAATCATAGGCTCCGGCTTTAAGGCATTTTACTGCAGCTTGTTCACCTGCGGGATCTGTAAAAAAGATAAACGGTATTAAAAAGCCTGTTTTCTTCAGTATATTAAGCGCTTCATACCCCGTTAAATCAGACAATTTGTAATTTGATATTATTACATCGGGATTAAAATTGGATAAATACTCTTTAAATGATTTTTTATTATTGGTAACTTTTATTGAAAATGAAAGTTCAGAATTATTTATAATATTTTTAATTAACCTGATATCATCATTTCGATTTTCAAGAACTATTAACTTTAGCCGTTTGTTTTTCATGTTATCTTTTTTTTATTAAACTGGGTAAAATAAGTGCTTAAAATTATAAATCGCGAAATAGTTTCAAAGTAAATGAAAACTCAGATCCTTTGCCCGGTTCGCTTTTAACAAATATTTGTCCCCCATTCCTTTCTACAAATTCCTTAACAAGCAGTAAGCCCAAACCGGTTCCTTCTTCTTTGTTTGTACCCGGCGTTGACTTTTTTGCATCCATTTTAAATAAATTGTTCAAAGTCTCTGTACTCATCCCGACGCCACTGTCTTTTATTTTAATTTTTGCAAAATCTTTTTCTTCTAACGCACTAATAGATATTTCACCGGACTCTTTGGTAAATTTTATTGCATTATTAATTAAATTCCTTAGAATCGAATTGAGCATTTCTCCATCGCTTGCAACAACAATATCTTCTTTAAGGTTATTATTTAGATAAAT
>JARLHB010000536.1 GCA_031292465.1 Ignavibacteriaceae bacterium | reverse complement strand
GCTACAAGCCTGCCGCCTTCTTGTTCTTTCTTAATGTATGCAAGCTTTGTTTCAGGTGTTGCCTGGGCAAGGAAATCATCAACACCCGCTTTTTCTGCAATAGTCTTAGCAGTTAAAGGATTATCACCGGTAATCATAACTGTTCTTAATCCCATTTTTCTTAATCTGTCAAAACGCTCATGCATATGAGGTTTTAATATGTCCTCAAGAACTATCACTCCTATGATTTCGTTATCTTCGGCAACAGCCAGTGGAGTTGCGCCTTTTGTTGCAACGCTATCTACAAGTACATTTAATTCAATTGGTATATGTCCTTTGTTTCCCTCTACAAATCTTATTATAGCATCGCCCGCGCCCTTACGAATTCGCTGTCCGTCCTGAAGGTCAACACCGCTCATTCTGGTTTGAGCAGTAAAAGGTATAAACTTAGCGCTGGGCGGCAGGGTAATCTGAATGTTATTTTGTTCTTCAAATAATTTTACAATACTTTTCCCTTCGGGTGTCTCATCTGCAATAGATGAAAGGGCCGCTAACTTGCCTAATTCTGCGGCAGTATGTTCGCCTACGGGAATGAAAGTAGTTGCACGGCGGTTGCCAAGAGTTATTGTTCCTGTTTTATCAAGTAATACTACATCTATGTCACCGGCTAATTCTACCGCTTTACCGCTTTTTGCAATTATATTAGCCTGTAGTGCGCGATCCATTCCGGCAATTCCTATAGCGGCAAGCAGGGCACCTATAGTTGTAGGAATAAGACAGACAAGCAATGCTATTAGTGTAGGTATATCAGTTCCCAGGCTTTTAATCGGCTCGGTTACGCCCATATAACCCATCATATATTGTTCTGCATTCCAGGCCATTGGCCAGAGCGGTATAACAACTATAAGAAAAACTAAAGTGAAAGCTGAAAGCACCAGCGTAAGAGCTATCTCGTTGGGTGAACGCTGACGGATAGCGCCTTCAACTAAAGAAATCATACGGTCAAGGAATGAATCGCCTGTGCCGCTTGTTATCTCAACCACTATTCTATCGGAAAGTACTGTGGTTCCACCTGTAACTCCGGAACGGTCACCGCCTGCTTCCCTTATAACCGGAGCTGACTCGCCCGTAATAGCGGATTCATCTACTGAAGCTACACCTTCAACTATTTCGCCATCTCCGGGTATTACCTGGCCGGTTTCAACAACAACGTGATCGCCGGGCTTTAATAAATTAGAAGAGACTTCTTCAACATTCTTAAAGGCATCTAACCGGTAAGCTATGGTATCATGGCGTGCATGCCTAAGTGATTCAGCCTGGGCTTTTCCTCTGGCCTCTGCAAGCGCAGTTGCAAAATTTGCAAATAGAACTGTTAAGAAAAGCCATACATCTACTGCAATAAAATACGAAATAGGTACTTGGCTTACAGTGCTGCTGAATGCCGCACGTATTATATAAAGAAAAGTTAATATAGTGCCTACTTCAACAACAAACATAACCGGGTTTTTCCATTGTATATCCGGACGAAGCATTATGAAAGCCTGTTTAAGCGCCTGCATTGTCGTTTTCTTTTCAAACAATGCCCGCTTCTTAGCACGGCGCTGGGACTTATCCTGTATTTCGTGAATATCCTGTTCTGTTTGATTAATAATTGAAACATTCTTCATTTAATTTTCCTCAGTCTATAATATCATTGTTAAATTCTTAATTATATGTTTTTACAATCAGTTGAAAAGTTAACCGCCAAATGGAATTGGTCCGAAATGTTCAGCTAATGGCCCCAGTGTTGCAACCGGAAGAAAAAGTAAAGCGCCGATAATAAGAATTGTTCCTAATAATAGTACTGAAAATGTCAGGCCATCTACACGTAAAGTGCCAAGGCCAAAGGGGCTGGATTTTTTTGAACCGAGATATGCAGCCATTGCCAGCGGGGCTATAATCGGCAGAAAACGGCTGATTGCCATTACTATACTGGTTGCTATATCCCATGGTATTGCCTGTGAAGCCGGGCTGGCGTTATTATAAAATCCATACGTTACGCCCAATCCGTCAAATGCGGAACCATTATTAGCCGAAGCAGATGAAAACTGATACAACATCTGCGAAAAGCCGTGCGAACCGGGGTTACTTACCGCCTGCATACCCCAGCTTGTAGCGGCAAATATTCCGGCAGGTATAAGAATCATAAGCGGATGAATAAGAAGTGATACTGTGGCAAGCTTCATTTCTTTAGCGCCTATCTTTTTACCAAGATACTCCGGCGTACGGCCTACCATCATACCCGCTATAAAAATTCCAATTATTATGTATAGCAGCATATTTATCATTCCTACACCCTTACCGCCAAAGATTGCATTCAGCCACATTCCAACCATCGGCGATACTGATGCTAAAGGATTTAAACTGTCATGTTCACTGTTTACAGCTCCACATGTTACATCTACTGTTACTGCCGCATAAGTTGCCCCTGCAGAAGTACCGAACCTCATTTCTTTTCCTTCGAGATTACCAAGATGCTGATCAAGAGGCAGGCCTGCTACTGCCGGGATAGTGATAGTTCTTTTCCCTCCGGGAGCCGATGCACTTGTAATTTCATAATTCCGTACATCCGGGTGGCTTGTAAAACCCGGATTCGGTTTCAGCGTATCATAAGAAACCGACCAGATTATTGTCGCAATCATTAAAAGCATCATAACTGAAAAGATTACATAAGAATGTTTCATTCGCTTTAACATTCTTCCGTACATAAAAACTAATCCAAACGGAAAAATCATCATTGCCAGGGCATTAAAATAGTTGGATATTTCAGTAGGATTTTCAAACGGATGCGCTGAGTTCATACCGAAAAAGCCGCCGCCGTTAGTTCCAAGCATTTTTATTGATTCTAATGCCGCAACCGGGCCTACAACAATTTTTTGCGCACCCTGTTCCAGTGTAGTTACATTTACAAAGCTTTGGAAGGTCATCGGGCTGCCCGAAATTATAAAAATAACAGCAAAAATAAATGCGGCAGGAATAAACATGTAAATTACTACTCTCCACATGTCAAGGAAAAAGTTTCCTAAATTAGAATCACTTCTTAAAGCTTTTATTATTGCCGTTAATGCGCATAACCCGACAGCTGCAGATAAGAACATATTTGAGATAACGAAGAAAATCTGGCTGAAGTTTGACAAATGCTGATCGCCGGAATAATGCTGCAGGTTTGTATTTGTCATAAATGAAATAACACTATGCAGTATAGTTGTCGGCGAAAGTAATCCTTTGCCATCCGGGTTTAAAGGCATTATTGGCTGCAACGCCAATACAAGATAGCCGAATATAAACAACACCGCATTGAAAATTAGCAATGCAGCGCCATACTGCTTCCAGTTTTGTGGGCCGCTGTCAAGTTTTTTCTCAAACCATCCGAATACAGGCAGCGGTTTGTATTTACCATCCATCAACCACGCCATAAATTTACTTAGCGGGAATGCTAAAAGCGTTGCTCCTACTAATAAGGCAAATGGCAATGACCAGGTTTGCATGAACATTATAGTTCTCCTTTCAATATCACGTTAATAAATTTCAGTATTGTTAAAATTTTTCCGGGCGGATTAATGCAACAACAAGATAAATAAACAAGAATACCGCTATTGCGGCAGTAAAATAAATCATTTTTTTTACCTCATATTTTAGGTTTATATCTTTTCACATGCTTTTATAAATAATAAAAACAGTCCCATTAAAACAATTCCTAATAAAAAAGTTACCGGGATCCAGAATAACAGATTCATTTTAATTCCTCCATATTATAAAGACCAACTTTTTATAAGTTTTTCTGCATCCTAAAATCAATTAAAGTGCCAAATAGATTTTAGTAGTTAAATGATTGAAATCAGAAGCTTTTGGCTTTATTGGGATGAAGTTGATATTCAATGGCTAGAAATCACCATACCAAAACGGTAGGGTGATTTTTCAAAACGGTAGGGTCAAATGTTTTCATTCCGGTTTGAAATTACAAAAATTACTTTTTTATAATAAATATGAAACGTTTAAGGCAAGGATAATGTGGCACTTCAATTGTATTACATACATAAATTATGAACAATAGAGCCGAGGATACAATGTATTGGTATGAAAAAATATTAAATGAAAATCCTATTGAAAAACAAAATTTGGTTAATTATGATTTCCTCAAATGGAAAGAAGATTTATCCAATAGAGGAAATTACATTTTGATAAGCGATGATGGCAAAATCGGATCATTGACCATGTTAAATAAAAAAGGAACATCAGCAGTTGGTTTAATAAACGGCAACAAATTCTTTATTAAGAAAAAAGGCTTTCTTACAGAGCAATTTGAAGTTTCAGAAGAAAGCACGAAAAGAAAATTGACTGCTTCATTAGAGAACATTAGCGGAGAAGAAGAGATTTTAACGTTTGATAAGAAGAAAATTTATTGGAGACAACTAAAAAAGATGGAGGATGACTGGATGTTTTTAAATGAGGATAAGGATACGTTGATCTATTTTAAGCCGGTATCCTCGTTTCACTTATCCGGTTATTCTGTTGATATAATGGATAGCAAAAAGGATAAAGATATCCTGCCATTTCTTTTGCTTTTAGGATTATACAACGTAATTACTGTTGCGGATAAAATGTCTGTTGATACTCTTCTGTTATAAATATTAACTAAAGGCTTACACTGTTGAACTATAAAAATTGAAGGAAGTAATTATGAGACTTTACACAACGCATATGAGGGGTGAAAAATACCTTGGGAATTCTGAATCTAAAGAACTGCATGACCTTGACAAAGTAAAGCAGCAATGCAATATCGATAATATAGTTAATTCAGGAAATGAAATTCCGTTCTCAACGCTAAAAGAAGCGCTATCAGAAGGATTCATCCAGTGCAGCCATTGCCTGAATCAAATTAATGACCAGTCATTAAAAACAGATTATTTACTAAATAATAATTTATAATAGCAGGCTTATTCAATACCGTAACTTTGCAGTTTCCTGTAAAGAGTTGTAAGTCCGATCCCGAGCATCTCGGCAGCCCTGGTTTTATTGCCATCGCATTTGTTGAGGGTATTAATAATATGCCTTTTTTCTATTTGTTCCATAGTAAGATCATTATTATTATTATCGGACAGATCATCTTTCTGCAGTGCAAGAAATTCCCGGGGAAGATATGACTCCTTTAATATATCACTATCGGCCAGAATAATAGCACGTTCAATTAAATTTTTCATTTCGCGAATATTACCGGGAAATGAATAGTCCTTTAATCTGCTTATAAATGCCGGTTCAAGTTCTTTAATATTTTTATTCATTTTCTTTGAAAAGAAATCAACAAAAGATTGAGCTAATATAGGGATATCTTCTTTGCGGTTTCTTAAAGACGGCAGCTCAATCCTAAATACGCTTAGCCTGTAAAAAAGATCCTGCCTGAATTTTTCATGGATAATTTCTTCTTCCAGGTTCCGGTTGGTAGCAGCAATTATTCTTACATCTACCTGGGTAGTTTTTGTATCACCCGGCTTTATAAAAGTGTTGGATTCTAATACCCTGAGAAGCTTTGCCTGAAGGGAGAAATCCATTTCTCCAATTTCATCCAGAAATAAAGTGCCGGTATGCGCCTCTTCAAATAACCCCTTCTTATTTTTAACAGCACCCGTAAAGGCACCGGCTTTATAGCCGAACATTTCCGATTCAAGCAAATCTTTTGATATAGCACTGCAGTTAATAATTACAAACGGTTTGTTTTTTCTGCTGCTTGAATAATGAATTGCCTGAGCAAATACTTCTTTACCAGTGCCGGTTTCTCCGGAAAGAAGCACCGGGGCATCGGTTGCAGCAACTTTTATTGCCAGTTCAACAGCTTCTTTTAATAGTGAAGAGTTGCCAATAATATTCTCAAAACTAAATTTATCGCTTACCTTTTTTTCCAGCAATTTTAATCTTTGGCTCATTTGAGCCTTTTCCAAAGCTCTTAGAACAACGGGAACGATTTTATTATCTTCATCTCCTTTAGTTATATAATCAAATGCGCCTGCTTTAATTGCTTTTACACCGTCTTCAATGGTTCCGTATGCAGTTAATACTATTATTTCTGTTAACGGATTGTGCTTCTTTATAAGCGGAATTAAATCTATACCGTATATGTCGGGTAATCTTACATCGGTTATGATTACCTGGAATTCTTCTTTCTCAATTAAATCCAACGCTTCTTTCCCAAGCGAGGCTTCCCAGGTCTTTAGATTTTCCAGTCTCAGCAGCCTGGATATTAAATTTCGGAGTACAACTTCATCATCTATTATTAAAATATTGCCATCATTCATTATATTAAATAAATATTAAGTGTAAATAAATAGAACTATTATCTGAATCAAATATAATACATAGGCATTCATTATCAAGATCACCATACTGTATCGGGAGTTGATTTAATTAATAACACCTTTACATGCAATATTATAAATACACTACTTACTCAGACACATATCAGGTATAACTTCTTAACTCCGCTCTCCGCCTCCGGCAAGCTTCCGCTAAGTCTTGACAATAAGAATCTTCATTTCATTAGAATAAGTTTGCGTGTCTGTACAAAGTTTTCGGACTTCATTTGGTAAAAATAAATTCCGCTTGCCAGATTATCACCATTAAATTGTATTGAATAATTACCCGCAGATTTCTCTTCATTTACTAGCGATCTGATCTCTTTGCCAAGAACATCATATACTTTGATTGTAACTAAACTTGCTTTAGGAATAGCATAACTTATAACAGTACTCGGGTTAAAAGGATTTGGGTAGTTTTGTTTTAAGGAAAAACTATTAGGTATAATATAATTTAGTTCTGCTGTACCGCTTATCATTTCCGAAAGCGGGCGTTTCCAAATTGTACCATCAACACTTCCGGCAAAAAGATAGTTGTTACTTATAATAAGTTTAAATTCATGTTCTAATGTTAAGCCGCTATCAACTTCAGTCCAACTTGCACCATCATTTGTTGAAAGAAAGACTTTGTTGAAAGTATTAGACGCGGCAAAAATATTCGATCCTTTAGTCCCATTGGGGTAGACGGCGAATGAAGAGAAATCTGTAGATTTCAATCCATTATTAACTGCCGTCCATCTC
>JARLHB010000535.1 GCA_031292465.1 Ignavibacteriaceae bacterium | reverse complement strand
ATAACAGGCGAGTCATCTACAGCAAGCGGTATAAGAAGAATTGAAGCTGTTACCGGCGCCGGTGTTGAGAACTATATAAATTCTCAATTAAACCTTATTAAACAATCGGAAGAAAAGATTGCTGAACTTCTTGATGAAAAGAAAAAGCTTGAAAAGGATATTTCAGAATTTAAATTAAAAGGCAAGCTTGGACAGATTGATTCCATTGTAGCTAAACCGGCAGAGGTCGGCAGAATAAAAGTATTCAAAGCAAAAGTAAATGCCGATAATATGGACGAATTAAAATCTTTCGGCGATGAATTAAGGAACAAAATTAAAAGCGGCATTGGAGTCTTATTCACAGAAATTGAAGACAAGGTAGGCATTGTCTGCGTTGTTTCCGATGATTTAATAAAAGAGAAAAAACTCAGCGCCGGAAAAATAGTTGGAGAATTAGCAAAACTGGTCGGCGGCGGCGGCGGCGGAAGGCCCCATCTTGCAACCGCTGGCGGCAAGGATATAAATAATATTCCGACTGCCTTAAATAAAGTTGAAGAAATTATTAGTAACTTTATTAAATAAAATTCTTAGTGAATCTTAGTGTTCTAAGTGTCTTAGTGGTGAAAGGGGTTTGTATGGTCGTAACACAAAAGTATGTAAATCAACTTGCGTACCGTATTGTTGGCTGTGCAATAGAAGTACACAAGCAGCTTGGCCCTGGTTTACTGGAATCAGTATATGAGACATGCCTTATTGACGAACTGATTGCTTCCGGCTTGAAAACCGAGAAACATATACTTGTACCTCTACTGTACAAGGGAAAAGAGTTGGGATGTAATTTAGTCTTAGACTTGTTAGTTGAAGATTTAGTAATTATTGAACTGAAATCTGTAGAAACTATGATACCCGTATATAAGGCTCAATTATTATCATACCTGGAACTAACCGGAAAGCCTAAAGGGTTACTTATTAATTTTAATTGCTTAAACATCAAGGGTCAACTTGTACCTTTAGTAACTGACCAATTTGCTATTTTGCCAAAGGAGTAACTGATATGAGAAGTAGAACATTTTACCACTCAGACACTAAGAACACCAAGAAACACTAAGAAGAAGAAATGGCAAAACAAAAGATTAAATATGTTTGTTCTAATTGCGGGTATGAATCACTCAGGTGGATTGGCAAGTGCCCGGAATGCGATAGCTGGAATACTTTTGTTGAAGAAATAATAGAAACTGCAAAACACCAGAAAGCGCAATACGACGGGAAAGTTACTTTATATAAAATTAATGAGATTGATGCAGTTGAAGAAGACAGGATAAAAACAGGCATAAACGAATTTGACCGGGTCCTTGGCGGCGGGCTCATGCCCGGTTCAGTAGTGCTTCTTGGCGGCGATCCCGGCATAGGAAAATCTACTCTTGCCATGCAGGCCGCGTCTGCAATTAATGAAAAAGTATTATATGTGACAGGCGAGGAATCCGAACGCCAGGTAAAAATACGAGCCTCACGATTAAAAATAAAATCAGATAATTTTTACATACTGCCGGAGACAGATTTAAACCCTATAATATCTGCAATAAACAGTTTAAACCCGGCGCTTGTAATTATTGATTCTATTCAAACCATGTACAGGAGTGAATATGATAATTCGCCCGGTACTGTCACACAGATCAGAGAATGCACTTCCCTGCTTATGGGAGAGGCAAAGAAGAAACACTACTCGGTATTAATAATCGGCCACGTTACAAAAGAAGGAGTTATCGCCGGGCCAAAGCTGCTTGAGCATATTGTTGATACAGTAATTCAATTTGAAGGCGAGAGCCATCATTCATACAGGGTACTGCGTTCACAAAAGAACCGCTTTGGAAGCACAAATGAAATAGGCGTCTTTGAAATGTATGAAGACGGTCTGGTTGAAGTAAAAAATCCGAGCGAACTTTTCTTAAGCGAAAGAGAGAAGGAAACTTCCGGCTCTGTTGTTACGGCAAGCCTGGAAGGCACACGGCCGATATTATTGGAAGTTCAGGCATTAGTTACACCATCCAACTACGGCAATCCTCAAAGAGTTGCAACCGGGTTTGATCAAAGAAGGCTGTCCATTTTACTGGCAGTTTTGGAAAAGCGCGGCGGCTACAGGCTTTCTGCCAATAATGTTTTTATTAATATGGCAGGCGGCGTAAAGATAGATGAGCCTGCAATTGATTTAGCAGTCTGCTGCAGTATTGTTTCCAGCCTGCTGGATAAGACCTCCGATAACTCAAGTGTTATTGTCGGCGAGGTTGGACTGGGAGGAGAAATCAGGACTGTCAGCCAAATTGAGAAAAGAATTCAGGAAGCTGAAAGACTTGGTTTTAAAAAAATAATCATACCGCGGAATAATCTAAAAGAATTAAAACAGAACGGGAAGATAAAAATTACATCCGTCGGCAGCCTGCCGGAAGCAATTAGAGAAGTAATAAATCCAGCTAATTAAGCCTTTCTTAAAGCTCATATAATCGGACTATAAACTCCCCTTAAGGCGATTTATTTAAATATTTACGGCTTAATTATCTAAAAAAAATTAGATTGTATCAAAAAAATTATTTTGTTTTATTCTGTAATAATGCTATTTTAAGGCGCGGTTAAAAATCCGCGTAGTTATTTTCAATTATTTCTTAGAGGTAAGTTAGTGAGTACTAAACTTTTTGTGGGATCTCTCCCATGGGCAGTTAATGACGATGCTTTGAAATCGACCTTCGAAGTTCATGGTACGGTTGTTTCTGCTAAAGTGATTACCGATCGTCAGACCGGTAGATCTAGAGGATTTGGATTCGTAGAAATGGAAAACGAATCTGATGCTAACAGTGCTATTCAGGCTCTCAATGGTTCGGAACTAAAAGGCCGTAACATTATAGTCAGTGAAGCAAAGCCAAAAGGCTAATGCATCTTTTATACCTTTAGTTCATTGAGCGCTCTTTTGAGCGCTTTTATTTTTTTAAAGCAACTTATCCGGCAGAATTAATAAATTGCATAAGACAAAGACTTACAACGCTAATTTAATTCTTCTTTTAACAGGAATAATTTTGTTCTCCATTACATCATTTCTTGTTGTTTCCGGCTGGTCAGCCAATATTGATAATTCCGTTTTACTTTTATTAAGAAATACAGGTAATTCCTCCATGCCTGTAGGCCCGGGATGGTTCTTAGATTTTATGCAGGATATATCATCTTTTGGAAGCGTTACTGCTGTCATACTGATAACTATTCTAACCTCCGGATTACTGATTATAAGAAAAGAATACATCCCCCTAAATAGTTTTTTAACTACAGTAATAGGCGGCGGTTTAATCGAATTACTGATGAAAGAAATATTTTCAAGGCCAAGGCCTCAAATAGTTTCACATCTCGTTAACGTAGATACTTATAGTTTTCCAAGCGGGCATTCGGCAATTTCTACAATTGTCTATCTTGCATTAGCTTTCTTAATCTTTAAATTTGAAATAAAAAGAAGCATAAAATTATACTTTTTATCTTCTGCTATTTTCTTAATCTTATTAATTGGATTTAGCAGAATATATCTCGGAGTTCACTATCCAAGCGATGTTTTGGGTGGATGGGCTTTGGGATTAATCTGGATTTCCAGTAGATTAATGTTTTCAAACAAATTTAAGAAAAACTAAACCGGAACAGGTTAATGATGGACGAGAAAAGAAAATTGCTCTCAAGTATTCTCTTTCCTGTTTGCTTCATAATTTTGCTATGGGTTATAAAAACAAGTGAATTGATTCTCTCTGTAAGCTTTTCACATTTCGGACTGCTGCCAAGGAAATTAAGCGGCTTAACAGGGATAATTACCGCACCGCTGATTCATTCAAATTTCAGTCATCTTTTTTCCAATACATTCCCACTTTTATTATTAGGAATAGGCATTTTATACTTTTACCCTAAATCTGCATTCAAAGTATTCTCATACGTTTATATCATTCCGGGAATTTTTGTATGGCTTTTGGGGCGCCCTGCATATCATTTGGGTGCAAGCGGACTGATATACGGATTTGTTTCTTTTTTATTTTTCAGCGGAATAATAAGGCGCGATACCCGCTCAATTGCACTTGCCCTTATAGTAACATTTCTTTACGGCAGCATTATTTGGGGCGTAATTCCCCAGGACAGCGGAATTTCATGGGAGTACCATCTTTTCGGTGCATTAACAGGAATTGTATGCGCCATCTTTTTCCGTAAATCTGATCCCTATAAAAGATATGAATGGGAAGATGAAGAAGACGTAGAGGATGGTAAAAACCTTGAAATTTCTCACGACAGGGATGTTGAAATTTAAAGATTGAAAGACTGAAAGATTCAATAATTTAAAGATCGTACATATTAATATACAAAGTGTTTTATTTGCTCTCCTTTTATACCGATTTCCGTCATTGCTTCTATACCAATTTGCAAGTGAAGCTTTGAGAATCTCTCCGTAACTTTTTTATCTGATACATCTGTTTTTATACCATCAGGGATTAATGGCAAATCAGATACCAATAATAGCGCACCACGCGGAATTTGGTTTACAAGACCGACAATAAATAATGTGGCTGTTTCCATATCAATGGCAATTGTATATAGGGATTTTAAATAATCTTTAAATTTTTCGTCCCATTCCCACACTCTTCTGTTGGCAGTATATACAACGCCTGTTCTGTATTCCTGGCCGTGTTCAATAATTTTATCCGAAACGAATTTATGCAGTTTAAATGACGGCAGTGCAGGAACCTCTTTCGGCATATAATCGTCGCTGGTGCCTTCGCCTCTTATTGCGGCAATTGGTAAAATAAAATGTCCGATTTCTGTAGATAATTTCAATCCTCCGCATTTGCCAAGGAATAATACTCCTTTAGGTTTTTTAGCGACAAGCAAATCCATTATAGTTGCAGCATTTGCAGACCCGATGCCAAAATTTACAATGGTTAAGCCGCTGGAATTTGTTGCCGTTTGCATTGGCCTGCCGATTCCTTTAATGTCACAATTAAATTCTTCGGCAAAGTAATGAACGTAATTATCAAAGTTAGTAAGCAGTAAGTAATCACCGAATTCGTCAAGTTCCGTACCCGTATACCTGGGGAGCCAATTTTTTGCAATATCTAATTTTGTTTTTAACATTTTGTATAATCTATGTTTGTATTAAACAAATATATATAAAAAATATTTTGAATGGGATGAGATAGCGAACGTTGTATTAAATGTGAGACTTGCTGCAAAAGCAAATCTCACATAATTAAAGTTATTTTACAAGTGCCATTTTTTTAGTTTGGGTATAGCCGCCTGCTTCAATTTTGTAAAAATAGATGCCGCTTGCAAGTCCGCTGCTATAGAATTTTACATCGTGCGACCCTAATAAATATTCTGCATCGGTAATTACGGCAACATGCTGGCCAAGTTGATTATACACGGTTATTTTAACTCTTCCGTCAATCGGTGTGTAAAAGCTGATTGTTGTATATGCATTAAACGGATTAGGATAGTTCTGCTCAAGAGAATAATTAGCAGCCGTTTTCGTAGTATCTGCTGATGTATCAGGGGTCGTTTTTGAATTAAGACTGACATAAACTCTGATTAAGTATATAGCTACTGTTGTATCGCTTGAAGTTATATAATACCAGCCCGGCGTAGTAACTGCGTCACTTGTCTGCATATAAGTATAACTATGGTATGCGTCCTGAGAATTATAATCGGTTATCATAACTCCCGGAGTTTTCGGATCTGAGCCAATAACAAAACCGACTGCGAATGCATTGTCAGTTGAAATATTATTTGAAGTTAAATTTACTGTAGCCCAATTATCGTACGGTATTGTATACGGATAAGTTGAACTCGAATTTATAAGTGAGGCAGTTGTTGAGATAGATGCTGTAAGTGGCGCCAGTTTTTTACCAAGCGGCCATGCAGCAGAGCCGGTATAGTTCCATACGCCGCCGGTAATGGAGCCTGCCCTGCGCAGTGCAACTTTAATTGAATCAAGCTTTCCACCGGTAACTGCATCAAAAGTAACACATACTGTATCCGAAGTAGTCCATGAATAATATCCTGTAGGTTCGGTAAAGTCCCATTTCAATTCTGTTTCATTAGATGGCGCCGTGCCGGTTGCCGTATATGAAAATACCTGCTTACTGCTTGTACTTGTATTTATAACTGCAAAATGAATTGATGTATATGTACTTCCATATGCGGATTCAGTAAATGCAGTATTGGGCGTAACGTCTAATACACGGCTCGCTCCGCTTCCTTCTTCTATTGCCTTAATAACCAAATTACTTGTAGATGAAGCATTAAATGTTATACTAAGATTGCTGCCGCTGGTAAATGATATGTATTCTGCGCCAAGATTTGCCACTGTATCCTTAGCAGTAATATTAGGATTGTAATAAGTATGTTCACTTACAGCTTTAGTAAGGCCTGTATAGGTTGCATACCCATAAGCTGAATTAACAGTAACATCATCAAGCTTATTGGCAATAAGCCAATTTATAAACAACTGGTTAAAGGATATAGACTGCCCGTCATTTGTAAGTGCGTTTTCAAGCCCTGCCAAACCGACCTGGCTGTCCTGTACAATTTTTTGAAATACTCCTGTTCCAAATTTGTCCAACCAATAAATAAAATACCTTTGAGCTCGGGAATAATCATTTAATACTTTTGTGTTATCGCTGCTTCTCCAGTCAAATAAATAATGATTTGTTT
>JARLHB010000534.1 GCA_031292465.1 Ignavibacteriaceae bacterium | reverse complement strand
TGCTAACATGATATACAGAATATCATATTCAAAATAATTATTACTTTATGTTTTTAATCAGGTCCAGCCGGGCGGCAAATTCCGAGCTGAAATTTTGAATCATCTCCGCTATCTCATTATTGCCTGTAGCCCGTAAGTAGGTGCCAGACATTTTGTTTAGTATTTGTGAGAAGTGGATATTCATATCGTTCACAAGCATTTCTTTTGTCCATAAATCAATGCCCATAGTAATTTGTTCTTTTTTATCCCACAAAGAAATCATCATTGTACTGCATACTTTCTTTCCTTCAAATCCGCCGTCTGTTGCTTCCCACTCAATTTTTTTTGGCATATTTTTATCATCAAGCTGAATTGTAAATTTGATTTCAGAAGTTTTGGACATTGTTCTTTCTTTCCAATTTTAATTCGTTCGTTATTAAGGCAAAGATAGTAAAATTATAATTAAATAATTTTCAATGCCGTCAAAATTAATATTATAGCTTTGTGCCATAAAAATGTGCTTATTTTATTATACTTTGTTTTTTGATTTTACCGGAACTATTTTTATTACATACAAAGAAACTGTCTTTTAGAGGAAGGTACCTGATGATGATTTTGGAAAAATCTATAATAAATTTTTCAGTAATAATTTTTATATGCCTTTTTATTCCTTATACGCAGGCGCAGGATAAATTTGGCATTGGGGTAAATCTCGGCGGCGGGTTTATCGGCGGCAATCTCCCCAGCCAGGGCAGCTTTTCAACTGCTGTATTTGTAGAGGGCAATCCGGGGTTTAACGGAAATTATTTAATGCGGCTGACCTTTGTTTACGTTACCGATGTAAACGTTATGATGCCTACACTTGAGGACAGGTATTCTCCTTTCTTAAAAGGCGTTTCACTAAAAGGGATACAATCACAGGATTATGCCAGTTCGCTCTATTCCGAAGAGGGGCTTGGCCTTTTAGCATTAAACGACAGGACCTTCAGTAGTGTTGATGAATGGGATTACGGGGCGGCTTTCTCATTATTAGTCGGCGCTGATTTAAGGCACGGTAGAAGCAAAGGTTTTAAAGTTGGTATTGGCGGAGAATACGGGCTTACATTTACAAATACTACCGTAAGGTATTTGTCTGTATATCTTCAAACTGAACTGTTCTTTTAATTATTTGCAAAGCGATTCGCTGAATTGCTTCTTCCTGTCTGCTATTATAAGTTGTAAAAAAAAGCGAAACGGCGTTTCGCTTTACAAGAGCCGGTTCTTTAGTTCACCATTCCGCTTCTAACGAAGCTATGTGTTCATTATTTTTACTTATTCTACAAGCATCCCGCAGCTATGCTGCTGCTTTATTACGTTCCCTTACCTTCATCCTTTTCCAAACGATTTTCTCAGGATACACAATCGCTGTTTGGAGCAATAATAAAAAAGCCGCCCTTATAAAAGGCGGCTCTTGAATAAAAAGAATTTTTAAATTATCTATTTTCCGGTAACAGCAGAACCTGTTCTTAACTCATCACTTAACCGTGTGGCTTTATACAAATCTTTTATTGCTTCCATCATTCCTGCCGAATGAACAGCAACCGTCCTGTTTGTTTCCGTTGTAAATATAAAATTACCCGGAAGGCTTTCTATATTTCCATCAAACGCTAAACCAACTATTTCTGCTTTCTCATTGATAACAGGGCTGCCTGAGTTTCCGCCGATAATGTCTGCGGTGGCAACAAAGTTCATTGGTGTTTCCAGGTTAAAATCTGCCGGAGGATTTTGCCATTGTTTCGGTAAATCAAACGGATATTTTTTGTCAAATGAATAGTACCTGTCGTACAGCCCGTAAAAGGTTGTATATGGCGGTGCAACTGTTCCATTATATGAATATCCTTTAACAACACCGTCGGATATTCTTAAAGTAAAAGTTGCGTCAGGCGGTATTGAAGTTCCGTAAACCTCGAATAATGCTTTTCCTAATTCTTCCGAATATGTATCATTCAGCGAAGTAATTTCATCCATTTTAGCCTGCAGTTCATCCTTATGAGGCTGTGCATTTATCAGGAAGTAAATAAAAGGATCTGTTGAACTAAGAATTGCATCCGGACCTTTTTTAATTAAATCTTTTATCTTATCAAGATTAGATAAAATCGAATTGCTTACCATATAATCAGCGGCTTCCTGCCCCTGCTTGCCGCCGGTTACTTTAATAATCAGTTCGTTATCGGCGCCGATATATTTATTAAACCTGTCTATCTGAATTTTCAGAACCGCAGTCTGTAATTCAGGATAAAATTTATCCGGGATAAGCTTATTAATGGTACTGTCTAATTTAGCTTCTTTATATGCTTCATCTCTTGCACTATCGGGGAGCTGCAACTGTTTAGCAAGACTTATTAAATCGCCGGCAATAACAAAATATTTAGAACTTGTACGCGGCATCATGCTGAATGCGAAATATTTATTTGAAACTTCCTTAAGCTGCTTTTGTACATCGCTTACTTTGTCCCACAAGTCTCCGTACAGATCATTCAGCTTAGGATTGGCTTTAACTGCTTCTTTAAACTTATTCTCAAAGTCGATTTTTTTCTGCATTAAAACAGGGTCTCTTAGTCCTGCCAGCATTCCCGTGTAGGCCTTTTCAGAATTAGAGTATCCGAATAAACTATTTTGAAGATCGGCGGTTTTTTCAGGATGTTTTGCAATTATAGCGCTGTATGTATCTACAAAAGCAGTCATCATTTCCAAATTACGCGGATATTGTACGTCTCTTGCATATTTAAGCTGTGCAACAGTTTTCAAGCGGTCTGTATGTCCAGGGTTGCCCACAACAAAAACCGGTTCGCCCGGCACGGCGCCGCTTTGGCTCCAATGATAATAATGCTCTGTCTTTAACGGCTTTCCGTTATCATAAACCCTGAAGAAATTGCAGTCAAGATCATAACGGGGATATGTAAAGTTATCATAATCTCCGCCGAAGAATCCAAGCGATGCTTCAGGAGAGAATACCAGCCTTACATCATTATATCTTTTATATCCGTATAAAGAATATTTGCCGCCGTTAAAAAGCGTAACTACCTGAATTTTTAATCCGGTTTCTTTACCCTGCTTATCTTCAAGTCCTTTTATTGCTTTCTTTTCATTAGCAACTTTTTCTTCCGGCGTAGTTCCCAAACTCATAGCTGAATGAATTTCATTTGTAACATCTTTTATCAGAACTAACTGATCTACATACAAACCCTTCACGGGCCTTTCATCTTCAAGCGTAGCCGCATAAAATCCGTTATTATATAAATCTTCACCCGGCTTTGTAACCTGTTCAACAGATTCCCTTCCGCAATGATGATTTGTCATTACCAAGCCGTCTGCGGAAACAAAAGATGCAGAACAGTAATTTGCAAAACGCAAAGCGGACATGCGCACGTTGTTCAGCCATTCTTCATTCGGCTGAAAATTATATTCTTTTTGAAAATATTCTAACGGCGGGTAATCAAATGTCCACATTTTACCCGTATCGTATTTGCCTGCCTTTACCGTGTCAAGATTGAGTCCATTGCCTGAAACGCTTCTTTCTATTCCGGAAGAAGAACATCCTGCAAGTACAAATATAGACAGCAGTACTGCAAAGACAGGACTATATTTCTGTAATAAGTTTTTCATATCTATCCCTGTTTTATATGTCATTTAGTTTTAGTTAAATAGATTTATTTGATTGAATGCTTGTTTTAATTTTGGATTTTTCTGAGGTCCGAAAGAAGTAGGAGGTAATTTAAATTCCTTTTGCCCTTTACAACACATAATCTATAAGTAAAATTTAATTAAACGTTTTCTCAAATAAACGTAAGGCTATTTATAAACAGGATGCTAAAATGTGTCCTGATACGCTTATAGTTATTTAAAATAGTGCCCCTATCCTGTTAACAGGGCGGTAATTAAATGTTTATATGGATAAAACGAGACACCACTCTCTGCTTCTCATATATGATGAAAAGAAATTTCAACAATTTTCCGTCTGAGGAATCAGAACAGGAAATCAGATATAAGAATCCGGCTGATATAACGGCTCAATTTCCCACTCATCTTCTATCGTACCCACACAGTGCGAACACTTTGGTACGCTGAAAACCACCTTTTCTTCATTAGGGGCAGCACGCACAAAGTTCAAAATCGTTTTACAGCTTGAACATTGTACAACGTGTGAAGTTGTAGTCTTTGTGCTGCATTCAGGGCACAAAAAGCCCAATTCCCCGGGTGTTTCTTCAGGATTTACCAGGAAAATAGCATTACATTTAGAATTGTTGCATTTTGCGAAGTGCCATTTTACAGTATATTTAGTTGCGATAATCTTAGCCCTCATATTTTTCAAAGCCTAAAGTAATTAGTTCTGATAAGAAAATCCATTGAAAAATATTTCTCTATTGCTTTTATTTTCAATTGAATCAATTGTTTATTTTTTTAAATTTGACCGTTGAATTTATTAACTTAAACGTTATAATGTAATTCAGAATTAATTCCCTGATTTATTTGTCAATGTTTACAATATTTAACCGGAGTTTAACCAATGGACAGAATAGAATGTTTTAAGGCATACGATATTAGAGGAAAAGTTCCCGGCGATCTTAACCCGGAACTTGCTTATAAAATAGGATTAACTTACGCAAAGTTTATTAATGCAAAAAAAGTGGTTATTGGGCATGATGCGCGCAGATCTTCAGAAGAGATTTCCAATGCGCTTGAAAAAGGATTAACTGATTATGGAGCAGATGTTATTGATATAGGCCTTTGCGGAACAGAAATGATTTATTACGGCACCCCATATCTTGATGCTGACGGCGGTATTATGATTACTGCAAGCCATAACCCTCCTGAATATAACGGTTTAAAATTTGTACGTAAAGGTTCTGTGCCTGTCGGTTATGATTCAGGTTTGCAGACCGTTGAGCAAATGATTCTTGCGAATGACTTGCCTAAGCCATCTGATAAACCCGGAACAGTTTCACAAAAAGACATAATGAGCAGCTTTATAAACAACCTGAAACATTTTTATGATGCTAAGAAGATAAAGCCTCTTAATGTGGTTGTGAATGCAGGCAACGGCTGCGCAGGATTATCACTGAATGCTATTGAAAAAGATTTGCCTGTTAAAATGATTAAGGTGTTTTTTGATCCCGAACCGGATTTTCCAAATGGCGTACCCAATCCCCTGCTTATAGAAAACAGGCAGGTAACTATTGATGCTGTGCTCTCCAACAAGGCTGATTTAGGCGTAGCATGGGACGGCGACTACGACAGATGCTTCTTCTTTGACGAGAAAGGCAATTTTATTGAAGGATATTACATTGTCGGACTGCTTGCAAAATCCATTCTGAAGAAACACCCGGGTGAGAACATAATCCACGATCCGAGGCTTATATGGAATACTATAGAGGTTGTTAAAAAAGCTGGCGGCGTTCCCGTAGTTTCAAAAAGCGGTCACGCTTTTATAAAAGAAAAGATGAGAGAAGTAAATGCTGTTTACGGCGGTGAAATGTCCGCGCATCATTACTTCCGCGATAATTCCTATTCAGACAGCGGAATGATACCATTTTTATTAATTATGCAGCTTATCTCTGAAGAGAACAGGCCTCTTTCCCATCTTGTTGAAGAGATGATACATAACTACCCGTGCTCGGGAGAAATAAATTCAAAAATTGCAGACCCGGCAGGTAAGTTAAAAGAAATCGAGGCAAAATACTCTAACGGTAAGATAGACCATCTTGACGGAGTAAGCGTTGAGTTTGACAAGTGGCGCTTTAATTTAAGAATCTCCAATACCGAGCCTATTATCCGCCTTAATGTTGAAAGCAAAGACGATATAAATTTGATGAAAGAAAAAACCGAAGAGCTGCTGAAAATTATAAGAAGCTGAAAAGCAGTTTAGTACACCATTGCACTATAAAAAAAGATTCTTCCCTGAAGAATCTTTTTTATTTTTAAATTGTACAGCGAAACGCCGTTTCGCTGCTTTAATAATGCCGACTGTTTGCGCTTAGTTAAAAACTATGCTAATATTTAATTTTGCATACGGTATAATAATAACTACAATTATTAGTGCAGCTTCTTTATAGCGGCTTTTAAATTATCAACAGAAAAGTTTTTAAAATTCCAATCGCCGGTAATTATTCCATTCTGCAGAAGCCATATTCTTGGCGGGGAACCCTGTATGAGAGGGAAAAATTGCCCTTCATTTAGTATGGCATAAGGATAATTTGTTTTGGTCTTATTAAAAAAGTCCTGCACTTCGCTTTGATCCCCAAGCAGCAGGTAATACACTGGAGGCAGTTTCATTTCCCTGCTTAATTTTCCAATAGCTGTTGCTGTTGCTTCGCATTCATCGCACTCCATATTAAGCACTGCGACTATTTCCGTGCCTTTAGAAAAATCAACCGTAACACCCCCGCTGAAATTCTTATATGCGTAAACCGGCAAGATTTCTTTTGGTTTAGCAACTTCTTTTTCTTCTTTTGGTTTAGGAGCTTCTTCCTCTTTTGGTTTGGCTATTTTTTTTGCAGGGACTTCCACCAGCGGCTTTTCAATGTTTTTTTGAACAACGGTATATTTTTGCAGTTTATTTTCATTATACTTATCAACATGCTGAAGCTTCAGAGGAAAGAATAAAAATACCGCTGCAAAAGGTATTATAAGAAACAAAGCCGGTACAAGTAATTTTTTCCCGTCTTCATAATCAATCAATTTGTATAAATACGCAAGCCCGGCAATTAAAACCAGGTTCTTGATAATTGATTCCACCGGCGTCATTTTAATCAGCTGCCCGAAACATCCGCAATCGCCGCCCGTTCCGTTAATTATGATACTCCATATTAAGTCTAATGTAAAAATAGACAGCAAAGCAAGAGCCGCAGGAATAAATATCTTCTTTATATAGTTATTTTGGAAAAATGACAAGCCTAAAAATATTTCGAATGCAATAATAAGGCGGGCTAACAGTGTAGCAATAAACCAGTTTGATATTCCCTGGGAAATGATCTGTACTTCAAATGCTAAAATCGGGAACAATTTTACCGTACCGGAAAAAACAAAAAGGCATCCGGTAAAGATTTTTATTGCCTGTAATTTAAATGACTTTGTAATTCTAACCTCTGTCTAAATAAATAATAATCGTTCATATTGTTCAAAGAAAATTTAAAATTGCCCCGACATTTATGTCGGGGATTAATAATTTTAAAAAACTTATTCGGCTTTAGCCAAAATTAAAAGGACATTGCGGCTAAAGCCAATATTGTTTGGGTTATTAGTATTCCCCGGCATGAATGCCGGGGCAATTTATCAATTTTTAAATATTACGTAATGTAAGCTAATCCGTATTTTAATGTACAACGGAGTCCGGTACATTTTCTTCTTCCAAAACTTTCTTCCGCTTTAAAGGCTGAATGAAAGTTTTAATTACTAAAATAATTACTCCAATTGACAAAATGAATAACAAAATATCAATACTTATAAGAATATAATTTGAGGATGCCAGGTATTGTTTAAATAAGATTATTAATGAAGTTATTGTTGTGACAATCATAAATATTGCCGGATAAAGTGCATAATAATATTTCTTACCCTTTATTAACAGCCAGCTTGAAACCGCCAGCAATGCAAGCGCTGCCAAAAGCTGATTAGCCGCCCCAAATATAGGCCATAACGCAGAGAAAGCATTTGTGTAGCCAAACAGCCACATCAATACTACAGCTATGCCTGAGTTAAACCAGTAATGTTTCAATAACTTCGGCGGATTCTTAAACACTATCTGCCAGAGTTCCTCAAATAAATATCTGTTTAACCTTACCGCTGCATCTAATGTAGTAATAACAAATCCTTCCACAAGCAATATTCCGAATATAGTCCCAAGCGGAACGGAAATTCCCAATCCCTTATTGAAGAGATGTCCCGCAGCCAAAGAGAATCCTAAAATCGGGTTTGACTTAACCGCCGGATCGGAAGGCCATACGATAGCTTTATAATCAACAAAATTTAGCCCGACTCCAATAGCCAGCAGGACGCATACTGCCAACAAGGATTCCAGGAGCATCGCGTTGAACCCAACTTTTCTTGCGTCTGTTTCATTTGAAAGCTGTTTGCAGGTAGTACCACCGGCAACTAACGAATGGAAACCGGATATTGCCCCGCATGCAATAGTAATAAACATCATTGGCCAGATAGCTCCCAGGCTGTTTGAACCTTCGGCTAAATTATAATTAGGCATGGAAATATTTACCCCGGTAAATCCGACAACCAAAAGCGAAGCTACCATAAGCACTATTCCGGCGTAAAGGATTTGTACATTTATAAAATCACGCGGCTGCAATATTACCCATACCGGCGCTCCGGAAGCAATTAATACATAAACGGAAATAATTATCATCCACAATGTGGGAGACATAGTGACCGGGAAAATAATTCCAAGAATTATGGAGATAAAACATATAAACGATGCCAATATATAAGCTAAAAGAGTTTTAATACCCTTCTTGTAAATTAACCATCCTAACAAAGGAGCCATCAGTGTAATAATAATTACGGATGTTGATGCAATTCCTCCAATCCTGCCGTAAACAATACCGTTTTTTACAACCGTGTGCAGTATTGTATCATTACCGGTTACGCCAAGCTTTGCAGTCGGCCATAAAGATGTAAGTGATATTGAAGTAGCGCTTAAGAAAGAAGATGTAATAAGGATAAGCATCAGAATTGTAAATGAGATGAAAAGGTTGAATCCTGTTTTACCCAGAGTTTTTCTTGCAACTTCCGATATGGATTTTCCGCCTTCCCTTATGCTTACAAACAGAACTGTAAAATCATGAACTGCGCCGAAGAATATTCCGCCGAACACTACCCACAGCCATGCAGGCACAAGTCCGTAAAGCACCGCCATAGTAGGCCCGATAATCGGCCCCGCACCTGCTATAGCGGAAAAATGATGTGCAAATACAATATAACGTTTTGTAGGGACATAATCCCTGCCGTCATTATTAGTAACAGCAGGGGTAGGATTGCCCGGGTTTTCACCCAATTTTTTCGCTATATACCCGGCATAAAATTTACCGGAAATAATAAATAATAAGACAGCAACAGCAATAAAAATTAGAACATTCATTTTTCACCCTTTTAAATAAATTCTAATCTTGCATCCCGAAAGCTGCTTCAGGATAATATCTGCTTAATTATTCAGCTTTGGTTTTAAATCCCTTCATCATCCATTTTCTTGCAAGAAACAAACCAACAGGACTTATAATAGCTATCAGGCCGTAAATAAACCACATTGTCTGCGTATTCATCTGTGCAGGCGGAACGCCGGCAGGACAGTAGTGCATTAAGAACCATCCGGCATAAAGGCTTGTAACTACTTTTGTTAAAAACCACGGGAACTGTCCGATGCCCATATAAATTCCGGTCATGCCTTTAGGCGCAATTTCCGCAACCCACTGAAGGAAACGCGGCTGCCACATTGCTTCGCCAATAGTCATTATAAATAAGAAAGCAAAAAGAGTATAAATATTCGGCCCTAAAGTTAGAAGGAATGTAGGAGCTCCCATAACCAGCGTTCCGACAATCATCATCTTATAAGGATTTCTTTTTAATGTTAATGCGGCTATCATGGGCGTAAGGACAAAAATCATAATCGGGTTAAGGTTAACGAAGAACTCAAAGTTATCGCTAACAACGCCTGTAAACGCCCTGCTGCAGTACTGCGGAAGCGTAAGCCAGTTGTGAGCAAATAAAGTCTGCACAGGAATTAATACAAAGATAAAATAAAGGAACCGCATATCTTTTAACGGGAAATTTTTAAGGTAGTATTTCAGCTTTTCCTTAAGCGGCATTTCTTCTTCATCTTCTTTATTCTCTTCAACGGTATCTTCTTCCGCTTCTTTACGGATAACAGCGTCTTTTATTGCTTTCTTTGTAATAAGTAAAGTTACTGCCAGGATTCCGACAACTGTTAAAGCTGCATATACCCAGAATACTCCGAGAATTCCAAAACTCTTTCTTACAGGCGGGGAAATTATACCGGGAAGGAATCCGCCAAGGTTCATTATTGCATAAAGCATTGCATAACCCATAGCGGAGTTTTTTGACGTCATAAGCTGTTTAACTCCGGCATAAGCCGCAGGCTGATAAATTCCATAACCGAGAACTATCCACAGTATTCCAAACATGGCGTAATTGTGAACGCCTGTCCACATCCCTTTTACGGAAGTCAGATCCGGGCCGACGGATAAGAATATTCTACCGACAAGCATTAATGACAAAGAGATAAGAAATGATTTTCGCACTCCAATTAAATCAACCGTAGCGCCAAGGAACAGCATGCTTAATGTAATTCCCGCAGTTAATAAGCCAACCATCTGGTCAGCATTAATATCGTTTAAGCCTGCATAGTTGTTAAAATAAATTGCAAGCAGGGAAAGGACTCCGAAATATGTTAACCCTTCAAGCAGGTAAGATATATTTATTCCCCACATTGCTTTCGAGGATTTAAACAAATCTTTAAATGGCTGTGTTACTTCATAAACTGTCTGGC
>JARLHB010000533.1 GCA_031292465.1 Ignavibacteriaceae bacterium | reverse complement strand
GGAAAGCAGAGATTGTAAACTGGCGTAAAGTTGAAAAGGCAAAATTAGATTATAAAGAAGTTAATTATAATAGTAAAGAAGTCCAATGGATAAGGAACGACTTTATCCAAACTCAAATGATGGCCCAGGACCGTTCGTTTTATGATCCTGTTAAAAATGAATATACGGTAGATAAATATATTGATGAGATAACTTCAAAATACGGCGGTTTAAACAGCATACTTATATGGCCTACATATCCGAATATAGGGATAGATAACCGGAATGAGTTTGACTGGATAAGGTGCATGCCAGGGGGCCTGGATGGCGTAAAAAAGATGGTTGCACAATTTCATAAACATGGGATTAAAGTATTATTCCCATACAATCCGTGGGACATAGGGACAAGAAGGGAACCATTAGGCGATTCTGAAACTTATGCGAAAATATTAAAGTACATTGATGCCGACGGAATAAACGGCGATGTTACCAGCGGCCTGGGAGATCATTGGCGTAATATTTTTAATCATGCAAAAAAAGGATTGGTAATAGAACCGGAACTTGATAACGATAATAAATATCTTGAATACGATCAAATGGGATGGGGCTATTGGGACTATCCTTTTATTCCGTCTATCAGTAAAATGAAATGGGTTGAACCAAGGCATATGGTGCATGTCTGCGATCGCTGGGCGCGTGACCATACTAATAATTTACAATATGCTTTTTTCAATGGTAGCGGGTTTGAAACATGGGAGAACATTTGGAGCATCTATAATGAAATGACGCCCCGTGCTTCGGAAACAGTAAAAAGGATTTCAAAAATCTACGGATATTTTTACAAATTACTTACCGGGGAGGGATGGGAGCCTCATTACAGGATGTTAAATTGGGGAGTCTTCGCCAGTAAATGGTCCGGCCCGGACGGTTGCTTATGGACTATTGTTAACAGGAATGACTACGCAGTAAGCGCCCATCAGATGAAAATACCACATAAGAATGGAACCTCTTATTACGATATATGGCATGGATGTAAACTCGTCCCTGTATCTGAATTTGGCGATAATACTTTATCTTTTGAAATTGAACCAAATGGATACGGAGCTATTTTAGCTATAAGCGATTCGTTGGTTGACGATAATCTTCGAAATCTTTTATCTCAAATGAACGAACTGGCAAAAATAAAATTGTCGGATTACAGCAACCAATGGAAAACAGTTCCGCAAGAAATTGTAAAAATAGATTCTACTGTTAAGGCAGATTATACACCTGATGGTATGATTGAAATTCCCGCAGCGCAATATGTTATGGATGTTTATGGGATTGAATTAGAAGGCGGAGAAAGTGCAGGCGTTGATGTACAGATGCCCGGTGAAGATGCCGCAAGAAAATATCATCATTTTGTTGTGGATATTTCTAAATTCTATATCGATAAGTATCCGGTAACTAACAAAGAATTCAAGAAGTTTATGGATGCAACACATTATACCCCGGTTGATAAAATAAACTTTCTTAAAGACTGGAAGAAAGGCAGATATCCCGCAGGCTGGGAAAATAAACCAGTTACCTGGGTTGATATTGAAGATGCAAGAGCGTATTCAAAATGGGCAGGCAAACGGTTGCCGCATGAGTGGGAATGGCAGTATGCAGCGCAGGGTACCGACGGGAGAACATTTCCATGGGGTAATGAATGGAAAGCTTCCGCTGTTCCTGTACCGGACAGCAGTCATGAACTGAGAGGGCCGGACAGCGTTAACGCGCACCCCGATGGAAGGAGTAAATTCGGTGTTGAAGATATGGTTGGAAATGTCTGGCAGTGGACGGATGAATACGCTGATGTTCATACAAGAACTGCAATTCTAAGGGGAGGTTCTTATTATCAGCCTCAGGGTTCTTACTGGTATTTTCCGCAGGCATACAGGTTGAACGAACATGGTAAATATTTATTAATGTCACCGGGGCAAAACCGGGCAGGAACATTAGGATTCAGATGCGTAAAGGACTAAATATGTGTTCATAAGCTAATTTAATAACTCATGTTATGAAAAAAAATATTTGAATAGCCCGGCATTTATACCGGGCTGTTTAATCAATTGAAAATCCCTCATACTATAAAATTGTACTTAATATTTTCGTCATTTTTTTATACACAAACTTCCGGTAAAAACCATTTCCTGATTCTTTATGCAATATTAATCTTTTTATAATTCCCTCACCGTTCTGCCACTTAGTTCCGTTTTCCCAGCTTTTTAACCATTACACTATGAAATATATACTTAAAACTACTTGCTATTTAAAGTATAATTCGATAATATTCATAAGAAAAAAAAAGAAAAGCAAAGCCAAAATAACAGGATAACAAAGTAAACATAAAATAAAGTCATAGTTCTAAAATTAAAGGCAATTAAAACTAATTTTTTCAAAAGGAAAGAATTGGATAAAAAACTAACAAAAAATAAAGAGGTAAATACAAATGAGTATAAAATTTGTACTAAGCAGCGTACTTGTAATACTTATGGTTGCATTAATGACTAAGACGGAATATGCACAGGCATCAAAATATCCTTCTTTGACTGAGAGCCAGTTAATATTTCAGGGTGATCCCGGTAAATGGGATGCTAACAAACCCCATACTTTTTCTGTTGTTGAAGCAAACAGGGATGGATATAAATATTGGGCGTATTACGGCCTGGCTTATTATGGCGGCGACCCTGCAAACAGAAAAGCAGGAATTGCAAGAAGCAATGATTTAGTTCATTGGGATAAATATGCAGGAAATCCAATTATCAATGGAGACTGCAGATGGCCAAATGTTATTTTAGTTAATGATGTTTTCTATATGTTCTATGCCGAATATGACGCTAATAATGACAGCCGTATAGTAATGCTTACAAGCAAAGACGGAATACATTTCGATAACAAAGTAGAAGTTGTTGGAAAAGAATTGGGTAAACAAAATCAAAATCCGTTCGTTTATTTTAACAAAAATGATAAAAATTTCTACTTAGCATATTATCATGGTGTGGAAAGAAGTAACGATAAGCCATTAGTCGGCAGGGCAGTAGTTAATACAAAATCCGATGTGACAAAAAATCTTAAAAACGTTTGGCAAATAAGATTATTAAAGAGCAAAACTCTTGAAGGCCTGAAAAGTGCAAAGCCTAAAACTTTGATTTCACAAAGCTATACAATTGCTGCTCCTTCAATTGCGTATTTCAATCATAAATATTATTTAACAGGTGAGTCAGTTAAAGAAGGTCTGTGGGACAATAAATGGGTTACTGTAGCTTATACAAGTGATAAAATAGACGGTAAGTACAAAATGGTAAGCAATAATCCTGTACTTCCGGATAACGACGCATGTGTATTCCAGACTATAATTGGCGATCAATTATATCTCTTTTACTCTCATGCTTTAAGTATAAAAAATTATGACTGGGAATTAAGAGTGGTTAAAGCAACAGAACCAGTTAAATAACTTATGAACTTTGAATAGTTGAATTTGATTAACCAGCCTATGTTAAGGCTGGTTAATTTTTCGCTGATAAAAAAATCCTTTTTTCTGTCCCTTACGTTCTAATCTCTGTGTACTTGTTACTTAAAACTTTAGGCCGAAACCAGGCTGACTGATGGTTAGCAAGTTTCGCCCTTTGAATATCTTCCATTGATCCGAAATCAGAAGCGGTTAAGCGTACCGCTTTAAAGTTGAAAATAAATTAAGCATGTTTACAGGGAAAATGGTCATACCGTATTTGCCTGTTAATTAAGCATGTAACCATTAATTTAATCAATAAGATTGATTTATCTATGTTAAAACTAACCTTTAAAACAAACAGCATACTCGCATTATTTCTTATCTTATCAATATTAATGATTTCTGATATTAGTATTGCTTCTGCTAATAAGGCTGCCATAGATGGTTCCTTTATTACGGGAGACCTTTGCGGCCACTGGACAGATGCAAGGTGGCAGCAGGAATTTACTGCAATGAAAAATGCAGGTATGCATTATGTAGTTATAGCATCTGTTGTGCAAAGTTATCCCGGTAAGGTGAGTACAACTATTTATCCTTCCTCATTACCAAATACTAAAATTGAGCAGGACAGAGACGGAAAACCGTATCCTGATGTAGTTGATGCGTGCCTGCGAAATGCAAAACAGGCAGGGATAAAAGTTTTTATTGGCATTGATGCTAATGACAGATGGTGGGATTCACCTGCCGATGATTCTACCTGGCTCTATAGCCAAATGAATTTTGATAACAAAGTGTGCGATGAAGTGTGGAGCCTGTACAAAGCCAAATATTCTGATACATTCTATGGCTGGTATTGGGTTTATGAAGTTGATAATGTAAATTTTAAAACGCAGGCTCAACAGAGTGTACTTACAAATGCTATGAACATGCAGTTAGATCATCTTACTGCTGCTAACGAGAGACTCCCGTTTATGTGGTGCCCGTTTATGAATTCAAACCTTGGAACTCCTCAGGAATATCAGGAAATGTGGCAAAATGTATTTGCAGGCTTACATTCTGTCCCTGGGGATATATTCTGTCCGCAGGATTGCGTTGGAGCAGGCGGGTTGAAAATTGACCAGGTTGTAAGCTGGTTTACTGCATTACGTAAAGCAGTTGATACAAAACCCGGGCTTTTAATGTGGTCTGATATTGAAACATTTGATCTGAGTGATAATACTTCTGCAACGATAGACAGGATTGTCACTCAATTGAAAATAGAACAGCCGTATGTGGATGATTATATTACCTGGGAGTACAGCTATTATGACAGCCCTTATAATATCGACCCCGGTTTTCATAAGACATATCTGGGTTACCTGAAGAACGGCACTACAGAAACGACTCCTCCGACAACGCCGGCTAATTTTACAGCCAAACTTCTTGCTGACGGCAACGTAGAATTAAACTGGGATACAGCTAAGGATAATATAGGAGTGTGTGGATATTATGTGTACCGTAACGGAATCAAAATCTGTAAAAAACAGGTTCCTATCTTAGGAAGGCACAGGAAGCTTAATTCAAGTCTTACAAGCCTGACTGATGTCTATTTAAACTCAAACACTAATTATTCTTATCAGGTTAGAGCTTATGATTTTGCGAATAATATTTCTGCGCCATCATCAGAGGTAACAATCAATACAGGTAATATTCCACTCCTTCCCAATAAAGTTTCGGCAGGGTGTTCTTACACAATTTCAATTCCTGATTGTACCGATTCCACTGCAACAAAGAATACAAAGCTGACAGATGGAATTTATGCCGACAGCGCTTCTATAGCAGATAGTAAATGGGATGGTTTCCATGATACTCACCAGAAGCCGAGGGATGTAATAATTGATCTTGGAAAAGTTATGCCGGTACAGGAGTTTATTGCAGGCTATCTGCTTGCGCCAAAAACTGCGGTATTTCTTCCCGTTGATGTAAAAGTTTTAGTCTCAAAAGATAATGTAAACTTTACTGATGTCGGCAGATTTCCACGCCCTAATTTGCCATACGATGAATCAGCTGCTGCATACAAGTATCGTTATAGATTATCAAAACCAGTGGACGCAAGGTATGTTAATTTCAGGACTATACCGGCTGCCAGATGGTTTGATGAAATAACTTATGAAGATGAATTTGAAGTTCGCAATAACGTTACTTCCGGTAAAAAATAAAGAGTACGCATATACTGATGCTTTTTTATGTCGTTATATAGGTTAGAGAATACTAATTGTGGGTAATAGCCCTGCAATGTGCATTAATAGTGCGGGAATAATTTCTTTCCCGCACTATTTTTATTTTAAATACGTTAACGGATAAATACTAACTGTCTTATCTAATGGATATTTCATATACACTGGCCTACTTTTGCAAAAACCAATTCCAAAACTTTACAATTCGATTATAATAGAATAAACAGGACGAATAAGTTAAGATCTTTAATAGAGGATACTGAAAATAATGTTTCCATTTCAAAACCGAATCAATGGTTTCCAGTATGCTTTGATTTGATGGTGACAGTATATGTTTAGTGTTATGTATGAAGCATTAATAGTCTATTATAGGTACTAATGAGCTTAAAATGTCCAGGTATTGAGTATATGATTGGGTTAAAATATTTATAAACTTTAAATTTAATGAAATATTAAATTAAAAACCTAATGAAAATGAATACTAATTAAAAATAATATTAACGAAAATAAATGAAAAAATATTGTAAGTAATCGTAAATTAATTTAGATTTCTTTTGTTTGAAAAAAAGATTTATCATGAGCTATTTAATACAACACAGACAACAGAAAATTCTTGAACTGCTTGCAGGGAAAGAACATGTATCTGTTACTGATTTAAGCAAGTCGTTAGATGTTTCTGAAGTTACTATCAGAACGGATTTGAATAAATTAGATAAGCTTGGAAAAATTGCAAGAATACATGGTGGTGCATACCTTATTGAAGAGCGTTTAAAACAGGAGTACACATTTCAAACACGAAAAAGCCTCAATCATTCAAATAAACAAAAAATAGGAGCGCTTGCCTCTACATTTGTAGATTCTTCTGATTGTATATTGCTTGATTCCAGTTCAACGGTTTTAACATTAGCACAGGCTATAAAGAAAAGAAATGATTTAAAGGATATAACTGTAATTCCTACAGGGATATGGACTGCTATTGAACTTATGGGATGCAGTAATATAAATGTCCTGCTTCCGGGCGGATATTTAAGGCATACTACCGGGTCGATAACGGGATTGCCGACAAATGATTTTTTTCGTGATTTACTGATTCAGAAAGCTTTTCTCGGCGCCTGGGGCATATCATACGGTGAAGGGCTTACAGACACTCATTTATTAGAAATAGAATTAAAGAAATTTATTATAACCCGTGCCCGTGAAGTTATTATACTGGTTGACGGAAGCAAATTCAGGCAGATCGGGTTATCGGCATACGCAAATATTAACCAGGTTTCAAAGATAATTACAGATGCTTCTGCACCGGCAGAAGAAGTTGAAAGAATACGTAATTCAGGTGTTGAAGTTTTAATTGCTAACTAATTAAAAGATAAATTTAGGAGTTCAGCTTTTGAGTACAACAGACGGGTGCGGATGTTCTAAATTGGTTACAAAATATTCTGATGAAGAATTAGTTAACCTTGTTGTAAAAGAGATTTACGATTTTATTCAATCTGACTTTAATTCCAAAGGGCTCAATAATCAAACCGGGCCGCAATTTCCATTTATCCCTCTCGGCATTTCAAACCGACACATACATTTAACAGAAGAAACTTTTCATACGTTATTCGGCGATAATGCCGAATTTGAATCTATGCGTCCGTTATACCAGCCGGGAGAGTTTGCATCCAAGCATACATTAACCATTGTTGGTCCCAAGCTGCGGAGTATTTCAAATGTAAGAATACTCGGCCCTCTAAGAAAATATGATCAGGTAGAAGTCTCATTAACCGATGCAATTTTTCTGGGGATCAATCCGCCGGTTGTAAATTCTGGCTCGCTTGGTAACGCAGTGCCTCTTACTTTAGTGGGGCCTAACAGTTCTGTTTACCTTGAAAAATGTGCAATTATTGCAAACCGCCATATACATATATCTGATAAAGAAGCAGAAAAGCACGGATTAAAAAACGGTGATTTTTGCAAAGTGAAAATTCCGGGTGAAAAAAGCACAGTGTTTGAGAATGTCCTTATTAGAACAAATAAAAACTGGAAACTGCAGATACACTTAGATACCGATGATGCAAATGCAGCAAATGTAAGAGAATCTACTTTTGTTGAATTTATTGAAAAAATGTGAAATAGAAAATGAAACTTGGAAAAGTAATAGGCAGTGTAACAGCTACAAGAAAAGAAGGAAACCTGGGCGGCTTAAAAATTCTTGTCGTATCTTATCTTGATGAAAATCTGGCAGATACAAAAAAAACGGCGGCTTGTATTGATGCAATGGGCGCAGGTGAGGGTGATATAGTTTTGTTATGCAGTTCATCGTCTGCAAGGATAACGCAAATGACAAGAAATGTTGCATCCGATAATACAATAGTTGGTATTGTAGATGCAATTTCTTCTAACAATGTATATACATATAATAAAAGTAAACAGCAATAAATAAAATTGAAAATTAAAATTGAAAAACTGATTGAGATTATTACGACCGAGGTAATTGCAGAACTGACAAGGCTCGGTGTGGAAATAGACTACACTCCTACCGGAGAGAAGAAGTTGAATACAGCCGGCAGCCGTAGAAAATTATGTGAAATAATAGACCTGAAAAATTACAAGACACCTGTTCTTACTGAAAATCATCTTGAATCTTTATCGCCTGAAGTTATGGAAATAGAAATCCCTAAAGGGACAATAATTACTCCGGGTGCGAGGGATTTGATTAAAAAAAGAAACCTTAGAATAAGCAGTAATTATAAAACAAAATAAAAAAGGAGTTAAAAATGTCGCGAGTAGCGTTAGGATTTGTAGAGACGCGCGGAAATACAGGCGCCATAAATGCAATAGATGCAATGCTAAAAACAGCAAATGTTGAATTTGTGAAACGTATAGAAATCGGCGGAGCTTATGTAACTGCAGTGGTTCGCGGTGAAGTCGGCGCAGTCCGTTCATCTATTGAAGCCGGGGCAGAAGCTGCTGCAAAAGTTGGTGAATTAGTAAGCACTAATATCATTCCATCTGCGCATGAAGAAGTTTTTGAATTAATCGGTATAGAAAGGTAGGAGGTTTTAAAATGGTTGACGCATTAGGTATAATTGAAACAATAGGATTTACGGCTGCTATTCAGGCAGCAGACGCTGCAGTAAAATCTGCCAACATAAAACTTGGTAAATGGATAAAAGTCGGCGGTGGAAGAGTATGTATAGTTATGCGCGGCGATGTTGCAGCAGTAAAAGCAGCAGTAGAAGCCGGAGTTCAGGCTGCATCAAATATTGGCACAGTTGCTTCAGAACTTGTAATACCAAGGCCGGCGGATAAACTTGTTCCAAAATTTCCGATTGACCCTATTAAACCAGAAAAAAAATCGACTAAATGATAGAGGCTAAATGTGAATATAAATAATGATCAATTAGAAGTTCTGGTCCAAAAGGTTGTCCGGCAAATACTTACTCAGAGTGACAGCACAGGTATTGCTTCCGGTGCCGGTGATAAAGGGGACTGGGGCGTCTTCGATGATATGAATGATGCAGTTGAAGCTGCGTATGAAGCATTCTTATTATATAAAGACCGCAGCCTTCAGTGCAGAAAAAAAATTACCGATGCAGTAAGGCAGATGGCTTTAGACCATAAAGAAGAACTTGCAAAGATGACAGTTGAAGAGACAAAGATGGGCCGCGTGGCTCATAAAATTTCTAAATTTGAAAATGCTGCCAAAAACAGTCCCGGAGTAGAATACCTTCAGCCGCAGTCATGGTCAGGTAAAAACGGATTAGCGCTGGATGTATATTCTCCGTTTGGTTTAATCGGAGGCATTACTCCAAGTACACATCCCGGCCCTACAATGATAAATAATATAATAATAATGCTCTGCGGCGGCAATGCTGTTGCATTTAATCCGCATCCTTCAGCTAAAAAAGTAAATGCATTAGTTATCCAGCTTGCGAACAAGTATATGGTTGAAGCAGGTGCGCCTAAAAATCTTGTTACCTGTGTTGCTAACCCGACATTGGAAACAGCAAAGACTTTATTCGGACATGAAAAAGTATCGATGCTTTCCGTAACAGGCGGCCCGGGTATGGTTGATATGGCTTTAACCTATCCTAAAAAAGTTATTGCTGCAGGCCCGGGAAATCCTCCTGTGCTTGTAGATGAAACTGCCGATTTAGCATTGGCTGCTACTGAAATAACTGCAAGTGCAAGCTATGATAATAATGTACTTTGTATAGCAGAAAAAGAAATATTCGTGGTTGAATCGGTTTTTGATGCTTTTATGAAAGAAATGGAAAAAGCGGGGAACGTAAGACTAAGTACAGCTCAAATGAATCAGTTAGCTTCCAAAGCATTACAGCAATCAGGGAAGTACTGGTTAATCGGCCGTGATTACGTTGGAAGAAATGCAAATGTACTTGCACAGGCAATAGGTATAAATATTTCTGAAAGCGTACCGTTATTATTCGGTGAAACCGACCGCTTTCACCCATGGGTAGTAGCGGAACAAATGACAAGCTGTATTCCGGTAGTTAAGGTTAAAGATTTTGAAGAGGGCTTACTTGCTTCAATTAAAGCCGAACATGGTTTTAAACATACTGCAAGCATCTTTACAAAAGACATGGTTCGCGCAACAAAATATACACGAGCATTGGACTGCGATGTTCATACAATTAACGGCGGAACATTGCGCGGCAACGGCGGCGATCTTGGAGAAGGGTATTTCTCACATACAATTGCCACACCAACAGGTGAGGGTATTTGTACTCCTCTTCATTTTGTTCGTAAACGCCGGGTAATGACTTACGGCGCTTTAAGATTTGCATAATAATTTTTATAAAAATAAGGAATAATAAAATGGCTGTTAAAAATGCAATTGGAATTCTTGAGACAAAGGGATTTGCACCATTAATTCAGGGTGCAGATACTGCTATAAAGGCGGCAAATGTGGAATTAATCGAATGGCGCCAGGTTGGCAGCGGTTATGTATCGTTTATAGTTGAAGGCGATGTAGCTGCAGTTCGTTCGGCAATAGAAGCCGGCGCAGAAGCCGCTTCCAAAATAGGCGAAGTAGTTTCACAATTAATTATACCACGTCCTGTTGACGACCTTGATCTGACATTTAACAGATAAGATGGATTAAAATGATTTTTGCAAAAGTGATCGGAACAATCGTTTCAACGCAGAAAGATGAAAACTTAAAAGGTAAAAAACTTCTGTTGTGTAAAGAAGTTGACCATGAAGGAAATCCTTTAAAAGCATATCATGTTGCTGTGGATGCCGTCCAGGCAGGCGAAGGTAACTTTGTACTCCTTTCCTACGGTTCGTCTGCCCGGATGACAGAAGCGACTAAAAACGCTCCGATTGATGCGGCTGTTATTGCTATAATAGATAACGTACAAGTATTACATACGGTTAAGAGTTAATTATGAAACTGGGTGTAGTAACAGGAGTTGTCTGGGCATCAAAAAAAGTTAAGGAACTGGACGGATGCAGGATGTATATTCTTCAGCCGGTTTCAGTGGATGGAAATAAAACGGATCCGCCGCTTGTTGCGGCTGATCCTAAAAATATTGCATCGGGCGGAGACACAGTTGTTTATGTTACAAGCACTGATGCGGCCCAGGCGTTTGATTCCGGTTTTGCACCGGTTAATGCCAGCATTGTTGCTTTAGTTGATGAGATATCTTAATGTTTTTAGCACGTGTGGTAAATAAAGTAACCTCAAGTGAAAAGCACTGTGCTTATAACGGAAAGATTGTTTATGTAGTTCAGCCGGTTCTACCGGACGGCACTGCTGAAGGAAGTGAATGGATAGCGATTGATTATGTTGGTGCGGGAATAGGCGATATTGTGGTTTGTGGCGGTGCGCCGGGTGTTGCAAAATCTGTATTTAATCTTGATATGGCGCCGATTAGAACTTTAATTATGGCCATAGTAGATAAAGTGGATTACAGAGATATTTAAATTATTTGTGAATAAAGTTAGAGTTTTAGGTTACAACGACCTCCCCTCAATCCCCTCCTTAGTAAGGAGGGGAGCGGCTTTAGCCGGGGGTGGTAGAAATAACGATAATATAGAAATTTATGAAGTGATTATATTTAATTAGAAACAGTTTTATGACATTAAATGAAATTGAGAGTTTAGGAGTTATCGGTTCAGGAGGCGCAGGATTTCCAGCGCATGTAAAGCTGAATTCGAAGCCTGATACTATAATAATGAATGCCGCCGAATGCGAGCCGCTTCTTCATAAAGATATGGAGCTGCTTCATCATTATCCTGATGAAGTTTTAAACGGCCTTAAGATAGTAATGCAAATTACCGGCGCTAAAGAAGGTATTATTGGCATAAAGAATAAACATCCTGAAGAAATTGAATTACTGAATAAAAAAGTTAATGGTAACATAAGAGTAGAAGTTATTGATGATGTTTATCCGGCGGGTGATGAAGTAACGTTAATATATATGACTACCAAACGGGTTGTACAGCCGGGTGCGCTGCCTATATCTGTTGGATGTGTTGTACAGAATGTTGAGACTTTATATAACATAGGCATTAACAAGCCTGTTGCTGATAAATTTATTGCGGTTGCAGGCGCAGTTGAAGAACCTGCTACTATAAAAGTACCTGTAGGTACTACGTATGCGGATGTACTTTCAAAGTTTAAGATTACCACGCCGAATTATGTTGTAAGATCCGGCGGGCTAATGATGGGAATTTTAGAAGACGATTTAAATAAAGTTGTCTCAAAGCGTACCGGTGCTTTAATTGTACTTCCTGCAGATCATCACTGTGTAACAATGTATCAAAGATTTGCGACCGAGCATGACACAGACCGCATAGCAAAAGCAGGGTGCGATCAATGTAATTTTTGTACTGAGTTTTGCCCGAGATATTTATTAGGCCAGCCTGTGAGGCCGGAAACTGCTATGAGAAACCGTATGTTTACTCGTGAAGATTTGCCTATGATATTCCCCGGTAATTTTTCATGCTGTGAATGCAATCTTTGCACAATGTATGCCTGCCCGGAAGGTTTGGATCCCCGAGGAGCAACAGTAATAGAGAAGCATTTGTTCAGGCAGCAAAATCTAAAATGGACAGGCGAAGAAATTCCGGTACATCCGATGTATGACTACAGGAAAGTACCAACGAGAAAACTTATGCAAAGACTTGATGTATTGATGTTCCGGGATGAAGGCCCGTTGAAGGATTTGAATATAAACCCGGGAACCGTGCGTGTTCCTTTGAACCAGCATATTGGTGCGCCCGCAGAGGCAATTGTTAAAGATGGTACTGTAGTAAAAAAATATGATTTAATAGCAAAAGCATCCGGCAAAGTATCAAGCAATATTCATGCTTCTATAGACGGAGTGATAAAGAAAATATCAAAAGAAGAAATAATTATTCAGAGGAATTGATGGAAACGAGAAATGCAGTCGGGATAATTGAGCTTGCAAGTATTTACAAAGGATTCCAGGTGCAGGATGAGGTGTTGAAGTCGTCTAATGTTGAAAAAATAATTGCACGTACAATCTGTTCCGGAAAGTATTTTATGGTAGTGCGCGGAGATGTCGCAAACGTTGAAAATGCAATTGAAGTTGCAAAGGAAGTCGGCGGGTTTTCAGTAGTAAGTGCTATTGCAATACCGAATATAGACCCGCGTGTTTTTCCGGCGATTGCAGGGAATACGCCTATACAGATAGATACAGGCAAAAAGATTGGTGCGCTGCTGATTATTGAAACATTTTCAGTTGCTTCCGCAATAAAAGCAGCAGACTATGCTGTTAAAGAAGCTGATTTGGAAATCATCAGAGTACATGTGGCAATGGCTGTAGGCGGAAAAGGTTACGCTGTAATCGCTGGAGATATAGGCGCCTTAGAAGCCGCTGTTAAGCCTGCTGTTGAATACATCAAACAGGAAGGCATGCTTGCGGGCTATGTAATAATTAAAAACCCGCATAAAGAGTTATTAAGAGAATTAATTTAAACTAGGAGATAAATAATGAATAATGAATGGGAACTAAAGAAACTAATTGTTGAAATCGGGCATAGAATCTGGTTGCGCGGATACGTAGCATCCAACGATGGAAATATAACAATAAAACTAAACGATGATGAACTGCTTACCACTCCAACCGGAGTTAGCAAAGGATTTATGAATGTCGACATGATAATAAAAGTCGATAAGAACGGTAAAGTTATTTCCGGCAATCCGAAATATAAGCCTTCAAGCGAAGTTAAAATGCACCTTGAAGTATATAAGGAGCGTCCTGATATTAAATCTGTAGTTCATGCACATCCGCCTTATGCTACAAGCTTTGCGGTTGCAGGCATACCGCTCAACAGATGCGTACTTCCTGAAGCAGTACTTGTAATAGGCGCTGTGCCTACTGCTAAATACGGCCTTCCGTCAACAATGGAAATTCCTGATTCGATTCGCGAATTTATAAAAAGCTCTGATGCAATTTTATTGGAAAACCACGGCGCTCTTACTTTAGGCAGCGACCTGTTAAATGCATATCATAAGATGGAGACACTTGAACATACGGCAAGCATAGTTTGGAAGGCTATTCAGCTTGGTAATGTTAATGTGCTGCCTGAGAATGAAAGAGACCGCTTAATGACATTGCGTGAGAAATTCGGTATGGCCGGCAGGGTTGCCACTTGTGATGCTACACCTATGCCGAGTTCTACAAATTCATTTGGTGAAGATTCTAAATCAGGTGATACTAAAATAAATGAACAAATGATTAGAGAAATTGCTGAAAAAGTAATTGCTAAACTAAAAAATAATTAATATTTAATTTCTTAAGCGGGGCAGAATAGTTATATGAAAATTTTAATTGCTAATCCCGGCAGTACATCTTATAAGTGTAAACTATATGATATGGCCGATATGAAAATTCTCTTTCAGGCTTCTGTTGAAAGGATTGGCGATAAGGAAGAGGGGATTTTTTCTTATCTGTTTAATGATGGTGAGAAGATAATAGTTAAGAAAAAAATTCCCGACTATTTTGCTGCAATTGAGATAACCTTAGAAACACTGAAAGAAAAATTTTCTATTGAGGATGTTTCTGCAGTCGGATTTAAGACAGTTCATGCAAAAGGCATAACCGGCTGTGTAGAACTGACTGATGAAGTGCTGAAAGCGATGGAAGATTTCAGGCTGCTGGCTCCCGTGCATACGGATGTATATATTACAGCTATTTCAGTATTTAAAAAATTGCTTAAGACAACTCCTTTAATAGGGCTGTTTGAAACTCATTTCCATAAAAATATCCCACCCGAAGCATATATGTACGGCATTCCTTACAAGTATTTTGAACAGTATGGAATTCGTAAATATGGATTCCATGGCTCGTCCCACAGGTTTATAGGCATGCGCGCAAAAGAATTGTACTCTGCTGATAAAGTAATTTCATGCCATTTAGGCGGAAGTTCTTCAGTATGTGCAATTAAAGACGGATGGTCGGTTGATGTTTCAATGGGAATGAGCCCGCAGAGCGGTTTATTAAATGCAAAAAGAGTTGGTGACCTTGATTCGTTTGCACTTCTGTACTTAATGGAAAAAGAAAATCTTTCCATAAAGGAAGCTGCAGATATTCTGATGTCTAAAAGTGGAATATACGGCATATCTTGTATAAGCGGAGATTTCAGGGACATTGAAACTGAAATGGGAAAAGGAAATAAAAAAGCTGAACTGGCATTTAAAACATTTGCATATTATGTAAAAAGGTATATCGGCGAATACCTTGCCGTTCTTAACAGCGCTGACTGTATAGTTTTTACCGCCGGAGCGGGACAGAATTCGCCTGCACTTCGTAAAGAAATATTATCAGGTATGGAAAATCTGGGAATTGTACTTGACGATTCTAAAAATGAAGTTAATCCTAAAGAAGGTTTAATCTCTGCAAAAGAATCTAAAATTCTTATTGCAGTTATTCCTACTAATGAAGAGTTTATTGTCGCAAAAGAAGTCCAAAAATATTTGGCAAATAATTAACAGGGTTATTCACTTAAACAGCAGAAAAAAATGATGCAAGAAAAGAAATTCATCGGCTTTGATCTTGGAGCGGAAAGCGGACGCTGCGTAGTTGCCATACTTAAAGATCAAAAAATAACGTTACATGAAGTTCATCGTTTTACAACTCATAATATTCAGTATGAGGGAGGATTTCATTGGGATGTTTTGGCTATATATGAAGAAATTATAGAGGGATTGAAAAAAGCGCAGAAAGCTTTTGGTAAGGAGTTCAGTGGTATCGGAGTTGATACCTGGGGTGTGGATTATACCTTAATCGATTGCGAGGGTAGGATAATCGGATACCCTTATCATTACAGGGACGACCGTACCGATGATATGATGGAAGAGGCATTTAAAATTGTCAGCAAAGAATATATATACAGCAGAGTGGGAATCCAATTTGCACAGTTTAATACAATCTTCCAGCTACTTGCTGAAAAGAAAAGAAGACAGAACTTCCTGGATTTTTCCGACAAAATGTTATTGATGCCTGATTTTCTGAATTTTTTACTTTCGGGAGTGAAGAAAGCAGAATTTTCGATCGCTTCCACAACGAGCATTGTTGATCCTATTAAAAGGAACTGGTCATGGGAACTAATTGAAAAATTTGGCTTCCCAAGAAAAATATTTCCTGAAATTGTAGAACCCGGCACAAAGCTTGGAACATTATTGCCTTATATAGCTAAAAAGACAGGATTAAGTCCTGATATTCCAATAATTGCAAGCGCGGGACATGATACTGCATCTGCTGTTGTTTCAGTACCAGCCAGCGGAACTAATTGGGCATTCTTAAGTTCGGGTACGTGGTCCCTTATGGGAATTGAATTAAACAGCCCTTCACTTACAACGCAGGCAATGAAATATAATTTTACAAATGAAGGCGGTGTTGAAGGTACAACAAGGTTCCTGAAAAATATAATCGGACTTTGGCCTATTCAGGAATGCAGAAGATACTGGCTTGAAAAAGGAACTGAGTATACTTATCCTGAATTAAGTGAACTTGCAAAAAAGGAAGGCTTTGTAAAAGCCTGGGTTGATTTAAATGATCCGAGATTTTTAAAAGCCGGTGAAATGCCTGAAAAAATAATTGCGTATTTAACTGAAACCGGGCAAACAGTAAAAACTAATCCGGGATTTATAATTGCCGTAGTGCTTGAGAGCCTTGCTTTTGCTTATAGAAGCGTAATAAAAGAAATAGAAGAGGTTACTGAAAATAAAATTTCAAAATTGCATGCAGTCGGCGGAGGTATTCAAAATGAAGTTTTAACACAGTTAACGGCTGATGCAATCGGCGGTACTGTTTATGCCGGGCCAATCGAAGGGACAATGGTAGGAAACATAGGCGTGCAGGCAATAGCATCAGGTGCAGTGCCTAATCTTAGGGTATGGCGTGAAATAGTTTCCAATTCATTTGATGTGAAAAAGTATGAACCGTTAGATTCAAATTATTTCAATGAAAACGAAAATAACTTTAAGAAAATACTAAAATAGATTTCGAAAAAAATGCCTGAACAAATTACTGAACTCCTGTTAGAAAGATTTGTCCGGTCGGCAGAAGAAGCTGCTGCAACCGTGGAAAAAGTTAGCCGGAATGCCGATTCACTAAATGAAGCTCTTCTGGCTGCTACCATAAAAGATGAATTAGTCTTACTTTCCCAACCGGATGATTTGGATCCTGAATTATTCTCCAAATTCAGATTCTGCAGCAAGGTAATAACTAATCCGACTAAAGAGCAGTTAAAAACTATACGCACGGGTATAACAGACGCATTTTGTGCAGTTGCCAGCACCGG
>JARLHB010000532.1 GCA_031292465.1 Ignavibacteriaceae bacterium | reverse complement strand
GAACAGTAAGGATCTTAAAATATCTTATTCAAAATTATTAAGCGCCTCTGCACAGGTAACGGCGGCCACCTCGCAATTGCTGCCGCAGCTTGGTTTTTCAGCAAGCTACATGCGCTTAAGCAATGTTCCGCCGTTTGAAGTATCGCTTCCAATATTTCCACAGCCGATTGTAGTTTCACAGACAATCTTAGATAATTATAACTTAAAAGTTAATTTGCAGCAGCCGCTGTTTACAGGGTTCAGGCTAACATCTTTAAGAAGCGCGGCTAAGTCAAATTATGAAGCTGTTAATTCAGATTATCAGAATGAAATGAATGAAACCGCATTTAAAATTCATAATGCTTTCTGGAACTACTATAAGGCGCAATTAAATGACAGCGTAATAGCCGAGAATTTAAACCAGATTAAGCAGCATCTTGATGATACTAAAAATTTTCTTGCAAACGGACAGGCGACAAGAAACGATTATTTAAAACTTGAAGTTCAATACTCTTCTATACAGCTTCAGAAAATAGAAGCGGATAATTCGCTTGATATTGCAAGGATGGCTTTTAACCAGGCAATAAATCTGCCATTGGAAGAGCAGACACAAATTAAAGTTGATGCTCCGGAAGTAAAAATAGTCGATTATAAAATTGAAGATTTGCAGAATGAAGCGAAGGATGGAAGAAATGAGTTAAAGGCATTGGAGTACCGCGTTGATGCCAGCAGTGAAAATCTGCGTGCCTCTAACTCGGTCTGGTTCCCTTCAGTTTTCCTGGTGGGTGACTATTATTATAACAAGCCAAACTCCAGGTACATGCCTGCAGTGAATGAGTTTAAAGACACTTGGGATTTGGGTGTTACACTATCATGGACTATATGGAACTGGGGATATAATTCTTCTCAGACAACAATTGCCGAACAGAATAAAATCCAGACAGAGACATCACTATCACAGTTAAAAGATGCAGTTGAGATTGAAGTCTATCAGAACTATTTAACATTCAAACGGGCTTATGATAAAGTTAATGTATCTAAGCTTGGGGTTGAGCAGTCGCAGGAGAATTATAGGATGACCCAGGAAAAATACAACACACAAACTTCATCAAGTACGGATTTGATTGATTCCGAAGTTGCGCTGCTGCAGGCCGAAACAAATTATAATAATTCACTTGTAGATTATGAAGTAGCGAAGGTAAGGCTTGAAAAATCGGTTGGTAAAAAGATATATTAAATTTTATTTATTAAGACAGAATGTGTTCGATTAAGGAATGTAGAAGATGTACTCAATAGAAGTAAACAAATTGACAAAAGTTTTCGGAAAATTTGTTGCCGTAAACGGAATTTCATTCAACGTAAACCAGGGTGAGATATTCGGTTTTCTCGGTGCAAACGGAGCAGGCAAATCGACAGCGATAAGAATGCTTTGCGGTATATTAGAACCCACATCAGGCGATGCCATACTGGGCGGCTACAGCGTAATGAACCAGCCGGATAAAGTTAAAACCCAGATTGGCTATATGTCTCAAAAGTTTTCTCTTTATAACGATTTAACGGTTGAAGAAAATATAAACTTCTTTGGCGGCGTTTACGGGCTTTATAATCATAAACTGGAAGAAAGAAAAAAGTGGGTTCTGAAAGTTGCTTTTCTGGAAGGGCAGAAGCATCTGTTAACCGCATCGCTTCCCGGAGGTATTAAGCAAAGGCTTGCACTTGCAATAGCGGTTATCCACGAGCCGAAAATAGTCTTTCTTGATGAGCCGACGGGCGGTGTTGATCCAATTTCAAGAAGGAATTTCTGGGATTTGATAAATGAGCTTTCTTTAAGCGGCGTTACTGTTTTTGTAACTACGCATTATCTTGATGAAGCGGAATTTTGCAATACTATTACTCTTATTAATGCTGGCAATATTATTGCCAGCGGCAGTTCAAAGGAATTAAAAACAAAATATTTAACCAATACCATACTGGAAGTTGAATGCGATAAGGTGGTATCCGCACTTGATATACTTTCAAAACAAAAATGGATTGATGAAACTTCAATTTTCGGGAATTATATACATATTAATGTGAAAGATGAAAATGTAGGGCGAATTTTAGTTAAAAAAGTTCTTACCGAACAAAACTCGATTAATATTTCAAGGCTTGATAAGATTGTTCCAACGCTTGAGGATGTATTTATTTACCTGCTTGAAAAGGACGAGAATAAAAATGCTGAATAGAATAAAAGCAATTGCGATAAAAGAAATAAGGCAGCTTAAAAGAGATTCAAGAATGCTGTACGTACTTTTTGTCTTCCCGATAATTCTGCTGGTTATTTTCGGGTATGCTATTAACTTCGATGTTCATCATATTAAAATGGTTATATACGATCAGGATAAATCAACCGACAGCCGCAATTTTATAAAGTCTCTGACAAGCTCGGAATATTTTGACCTGGTAGGTTATATAAACACTTCACAGCAAATAAAGAATGTCCTTGATACAAAAACCGCCCAATGCGTGATCGTTTTTCCGCGGGATATGTCTGAGAAGCTGTATTCCAGGCAGACGGCAAAAGTGCAGATACTGGTTGACGGGGTAGATGCGAACACTGCTACTATTATACTTAATTACATGAATATTGCCACAGCAGCATATTCACAGAAGATACAGGGCGAAATGCTGGCATCGGTTGGCAGAAGTGGTTACATCCCGATAGATGTACATCCTGCATTTTGGTTTAATCCAGCCCTTGATTCAATGATCTTTCTTATTCCGGGGTTGATAGTTATGATATTAATGATAACTGCGGTCGTTTCAATATCGCTGTCAATTGTACGCGAAAAAGAAAGGGGAACTATTGAACAGATAAATGTTTCGCCGCTTACTTCGCTTGAATTGCTTATAGGGAAAACAATACCTTATGTAATCATCTCGCTTATTATCGGCACATTTATTTTGATAAGCGGGCACTTCCTCTTTGGAACAATGATCAAAGGAAATATAATCCTCCTGTTCTTTTCAACATTATTATTTCTGTTTGCAGCATTAAATCTTGGAATTATAGTATCAAGCATTGCAAACACACAACAGGTTGCTTTTCAGATAGCAACGCTGGTTTCAATGCTGCCAAGTATGCTTTTATCAGGCTTTATTTTCCCTATAGAAAGCATGCCGTGGGTTGTACAAATACTTACCAACATTACGCCGGCAAAGTTCTATCTTGTGGTTTTACGTGCAATTCTATTAAAGGGCGTGGGTATTGAATCCTTTTGGCCGCAATTAGTTTATCTGGCAATCTTTTCTTTAGTCCTTTTGTTTTTGTCGTCGTTAATAAATAAAAAATCAAAAGTTGTATAAGGCAATAAAATAATTTATTGAATGGTTTTTATATGAAAGTAATTTGGAATATTATAATTAAAGAATTCCTTCAGTTAAAGAGGGACCCGCGTTTATTTGGAATTGTTTTTATTGCACCGGTTATGCAGCTTATTATTCTTGGCTATGCTGCAAATATGGATGTAAATACCGTGCATACCGCAGTATTTGATCAGGATAAAACAACAACAAGCAGAGAGTTCATCCGCCAATTTGAACGCTCCGGTTACTTTGAAATGGATGATTACGTTGACAATTATAAACAAATAACCGATGATATTAATAGCGGTAAAGTGCTCTGGACGTTAGTAATTCCTAAAGATTTTGAAAAAAATATTACCAGAAAGCAAACTGCGCCTGTCCAGACAATATTTGACGGCTCCGACGGCAATAAAACATCAATCGTAATGGGCTATGTGCAGGGAATTGTATCCAGTTATTCAAAAAGTATTCTGTTAAAGGCTACAGATAAAAGCGGATTAAAAAATCCAATCGTAGGAAGTTTGGTACCTGAAGCAAGAGTATGGTACAACCCCGATCTTAAAACAAGGGTGTATATGGTTCCAAGTATAATGGGGCTTATACTTATGGTTATAACAACCATTCTTATGTCAATGGCAATAGTTAAGGAACGTGAGATTGGCACTTTGGAGCAATTGATTGTCACTCCAATTAAACCGTATCAATTAATTATCGGCAAAGTTGTTCCCTTTATTATTCTGGGTTTTATTGATGTTCTTGTTGTATTAAGCGTTATGATTTTCTGGTTCGGAATAGGCGTAAGGGGAAGTTTTATATTTCTTGTATTCTCTTCATTTTTGTTTGTGCTTTCAACATTGGGGATAGGTTTGTTTATTTCCACTATCTCAAAAACCCAGCAGCAGGCAATGATGGTGGCGCAGTTTGCTATTATGATGCCTATGATTTACCTGTCGGGATTTGCATTCCCAATAGAAAATATGCCTAAGTTTATTCAATATTTAACATACGTTATCCCGCTTCGTTATTACATTACAATTCTGCGTGCTGTAGTGCTAAAGGGTGCTGCATTTACGGAATTAATTCCCGAAACTCTTATGCTGCTTCTATTCGGGGTTGTTATATTGTTTGCAAGCTCATTAAGATTTAAGAAAAGAATGAATTAATAATAGTATAAAGATTTAAAGATATTTATTATCTTTTAATATGGCCGGGTTTTTTCGACAGACAAAGAAGTTGTTTTCACTTTCGAATCACAGAGAGTTTGATTTTGTAATTTGCTCAATCCTTTGGTTAATATCATCCAATATACTTTCATAAAACCCTCCGGTCAAATATTCCAGTTCGGTTTTATCGGGACGCTGGTGATAGAGTTTCTCTAATAAAATGTTTGATGAATCTCCAACTGCACAAGTATAATTGTAATTATTTAATCGTATTGTCAATTCTTTCCAAATATCGAAGGCCTTTATTCCTGCTTTTTTAAATCCATTTAATTGAATTTCAAATTTAAATATTTGAGGCTGGGCTTTGGGGAGCCATTCCAAAGCTTCCTCATAACTCCCATATCTTTGGCTATCTATCCAGGCGAAATAGTTTGCACTTTCAAAGAGAGGTATAATTTCTTTTTGTAATGATTTAATAATATTCTGTTGTAATACACAAACAAGTTCCGTATAGATTAATGCAGTCTTTTCCGGGGTACGTTTCTCCTTTACTTCCTCGGTTTTCAAATCACTTAGTAAGTTTTTAAGTTTATTCAGCTTTTTATCAATAGGTTTTTGAAACCTCTGTACTTCACGCTCCATTTCTGCCTCAAGTTCCTCTACGCTTGGTAATTCCCCTTGTATATCTTCTGGCAGTTTATTACCAATAATATATTCTGCGATACCAATTGGTTTTATGGCATCCCGCAAGGCATACTCTGCAACAAGCCCATTTTTGGTTTTACACAATATTAAACCAATACTTGGCTCATCATCCTTATCTTTTAATTGTTCGTCTGCCAGTGTTAAGTAAAATTCCATTTTACCTTTATATTCAGGTTTAAATTCCTCTATCTTTAATTCGATAACGATGTAGCGTTTCAATCGTGTATGATAAAAAAGCAAATCAAAAAAGTATTCATTTTCACCAAGAGCTATTTTGTATTGTTTCCCCATGAATGCAAACCATTGGCCTAATTCCAATAGAAACTTTGTTATCTGGTTTATCAGGGCATCTTCTAAATCGCGTTCTTTTGCTTCTTTGTTTAGATAAATAAAATCAAACTTATAAGGGTCTTTAAAAACCTGTTGCATTAATTCTGAATGATTGGGAGGGATAGTATTCTGGAAATTACTTATAATTTTACCCTGACGTTTGTGAAGTTCGGATTCAATCTGGTGAACCATTACATTCCTACTCCATCCACTTTCGATTGTTTTAAGAATATAAAATAAACGAATATCAGGGTCTTTTATTTTATCAAGCAGAGTTATATGATGATACCAGCTTAATTGTGCAAGCAGCGCTTGCATATTTTGTGTGTTTATGCTTCTGTCCATTTGTGCAAGCGGCGCTTGCACAATTTCATCAGACTTGCTTTTTGCTTCGATTGACTCTGTGAAATACGGATAGGCTTCAGCAAATGCACGCATATATTTTATATTTCGACTTGATAGGCCCTTCATGTCTGGAAATTCAGCTTTTAAATCATGCGATAATCTATCTATGACCTTTGTGCCCCATCCCTCAGAATTTTGCTGATCTATTACTGTTTTACCTATTTCCCAATATATTGCCAATAATTGCGTATTAACCGTGTAAACGGCATTTATACGTGCCTGACGTATCTTTTCTTTCAGTTTGTCTATTATATCTTCATGTTTTTTAGGTAGTTTGATCATAATTCTTATTTTTTGCTTTTGGTTTCATTTAACAGTTGTTTTTTTTATCTATAATATGAATGATAATTTTTTATGAGTTTATAAACTCATTTAAACGAAAATACATGTTTTAATTTCTGTACTTATAAAGTGAAATCCGAATATTGAGTAAAAAAACAACCTTAACCATTCACCCTATAATTTAACCCTAAACCTTTTCAAATTATTCAATTTCTTAATAACAATAAAGAAGTTCTACCCAGGAAAACATAGGATGCATCGGTTATCTTATTTTTATAACGATTTTTGTCCAAAAGAAAAGATTTTAATTAAAGTTGCTTAAGTGTTAAATTCAGTATTACGATTTTAAAAATATTTTATTTATAAGAATTTACGTAAGGTTATTCATAAAAAGGATAGTTTATGCCCAAAACTGAGAAGTATGCGGTCGGTGTTGACCTTGGTGGAACCAATATAAAAGTTGGTATTGTGTCACATGAAGGCAGGATAATTAAGAAAACTTCAATTCCTACATTTGCTGAAAAAGGACCTGATAAGGTGATTTCGCAAATGAAGAAGGGAATTAAAGAAGTCCTGTCGCATGATAAATTAAAAATTCAGGGTATTGGAATTGGATCACCGGGGATTGTCTCTACTAAAAAGGGTATTGTGGAAAACCCTCCCAACCTGCCGGGGTGGGGAAGAGTAAACCTTGGTAAAATTATAGAAAAAGAATTTGATATTACTGCTATTGTAGAAAATGATGCAAACGCTGCCGCAATCGGAGAAATGATATTCGGAGCAGGTAAGAATATTGATTCATTTGTTATGGTAACTTTAGGAACAGGCGTAGGCGGCGGTATTATTCATAAAAGGAAATTATTAAGGGGTGAAATAGGTTCTGCCGGAGAGATAGGCCATCTTTCTATCGATTATAACGGGCCTAAATGCAACTGCGGCTCATTCGGATGCGTCGAAAGCTATGTAGGAAATAATTATCTTGTAAAAAGAATTCAAAATGAATTGAAGGAGCATAATGATTCTAAGATCATAGAATTAATTAATGATGATCCCGATTTGCTGACTCCATTAATAATCCAGAAGGCTATGGTTGAAGGTGATGAGTATGCGGAATCTATTGTTAAGGATTTAGGCAGGTATCTTGGTTATGCTCTTGCATCTACTGCCAATGTTATTGATATAGGAACTTTCATAATTGGCGGCGGAGTTGCAGGCTTTGGACATACTCTGTTCAATTCCGTAAATGAAACGATTAAATCGCGTGTTCTAAAGTCATTAGTTAAACGAATCAGAGTAATACCTGCAAAACTTAAAAATGAAGCAGGTATTAAAGGTGCATCCGCACTTGTATTTTATAAATCATAATTATAATTATATTTAGGATAATCAATTAAGATAAAACTTTTTCTTAATTAGTGAATTTTATCTTACTTATAAACTTAACTCATTTAGTTTAAGCATATTATATTAGGAAGGAAAATTTGTCCCGCAAATTTTATCAAATAAATTTGATTCATTTACATAATAATTTGTAAATGAAGGGGATAATTATTTTTAATGAAATTTTTTGCTCCCATATTATTTATCATTTCAGCTTTTAGCTTTTGCTATTCTCAAAGCCCGGATACAACTTTATCAGTTAATAAAGATTCTGTTAGAATTTTAAGTAAAGATTCGCTTGCTGTGCAGGATTCAACAAAGAAGAAAAAATCGATTGATGTTGATACAGTTATATACTCAAGTTCAAAAGATTCGCTGTTCTTCCATGTCAATCAAAAGAAGATGGATTTATTCGGGAGCAGCGAATTAAAATACAAAGATACTGATTTAAAGAGTGCGGACATTACAATTGATTTTGTTACACATGATGTTAACGCCAAAGGCGTACCCAATGATTCGCTTCCCGGAAAATTTAAAGATACGCCCGTCCTTACACAGGGCAGTGAAGCCTATGACGGCGAAACAATGATATATAATTTTAAAAACGGGAGAGGGTTCATAACGTCTGCGGATACAAAAAGCGACGGGACAAAGTATTCAGGCGATAAAATAAAAAAAGTTGACAAGAATGTTTATTTTGTACAGGATGGTATTTTTACTACCTGTACGGAAACGCCTCCCCATTATTATTTCTATTCATCCGAGATGAAAGTTATTCAGAAACAGGAAATAGATGCGCAATGGATATGGCTATATTTCGGCGGAGTGCCTTTCCCGATTCCAATACCGTTTGGAGTATTTCCTCTGCAGTCCGGCAGAAGATCGGGAATTATTCCCCCGGCTTTTGGACAGGATGGAACAAAGGGATATTACTTTTCGCATTTCGGTTATTTCTGGGCAATAAACGATTACTATGATATTAACCTTACAAGCGATTATTATACAAGAGGCAGTTATGCGTTAAACTCGCGTTTCAGGTATAACAAGCGTTATGACCTGGGCGGGAGCGTAGAAGGCGGTTATAAAATACTTAATAATGAAAATGAAGACGGCTCAATTTCTAAAGATAAGGAATGGAGCTTATCGGTAAATCATCAGGAGAATTTTACGCCTACCATGAGGATGACTGCTAACCTTAGTTTCCTTTCCGGCAAAAATTATGTCCAGTCAACTTCTACAGATTTGAATGAAGCATTAACTAATACAGTTTATTCAAATGCTACATTAACAAAATCATGGGATGAATCAGGCAACAGCCTTTCATTAAGTTACAGCCGAAGCCAGGATCTTATAGGCGGAAATATAAGCGAAGTATTGCCAAGCCTGTCTTTCAGCATCCCGCAGCAATACCCGTTCAGAAGGAACGGTGTATTTAATGATCTTAAATGGTATGAAATGCTTGGCTTTAATTATAACGGCCTGTTTGAGAATGAAAGAAATAAAACAAACGGAGACCTTAGCGTAAGAGGCGGAATAGAACATAAAGTATATGTAAGCGCTTCGCCTAAAATAGGATATTTTAACATAACCCCTAATTTGTCTTATACAGAGGACTGGTATAATAAACAAACAAAAATTTATTCTGCCGGGCCTAATTATACGGGAACGGGTGATTCGACCATAACCGAGGATGTTCATAAATTAAGCGAGGTAAGGACATTTTCTTTGGGAGTTAACGCATCCACAAAATTCTACGGCATGTTTCAGCCTAATATTCTTGGCATAAGCGCGATCAGGCAAATAGTAACGCCTACTATTGGCTATAGCTTTACTCCTGATTTTTCAAAACAGGGATGGGGATATTACGGTTCTTATACAAATTATCTGGGGCAGAAAGTTGTTTACGATAAATATGTGAATGAAATACTTTCCAAGCCTTCTTCGGGTGAATCTCAAAGTATAAACTTTAGCTTAGGCAATGAATTTGATATGAAAACTGCTGTAGATCCTTCCGACACTACAGATAAAGAAAAAAAAATTCAATTGTTAAACCTGACTGCAAGCGTTGGTTATAATTTTGCTGCAGACAGTGTAAAATTTTCCGATATAGGACTCAGCTATCACACTCAGGCAGGCGACTGGTTAAGTTTTCAGGGCAGTTCATCATTTTCCCTTTATGACTGGGATGCTAATGGAGCGAATATAAATAAATTCTTAATAAACGAAGGGAAAGGTTTTGTAAGGTTAAAAAACTTTTCTTTCAGCGTATCAACAAGCTTATCGGCTGATAAGTTTAAATCGTCTGTAAAAGATACGACAAAAAATAATCTTGAAAGTGAAGCGTTTATTGAAAATCAGTCAACCGTTAATAAAGGAATTTATAATCAGGGCGACCCGGATTTTACGATGCCTTGGAGTATGTCTTTAGGTTATAATTATTCATTCTCCAGGAATAATCCGACATCTAATACGCAATCTTCCAACGTAAGCGCCAGCCTGGATTTTAACCTTACCAAGCAGTGGAAATTCTCTGTTGCCGGCAGTTATGATTTTATGGCGAATGAAGTTTCAGCTCCTCAAATCAGAATATCGCGCGACCTTGAATGCTGGCTGATGAATTTTACATGGAATCCTATTGGTACTTATTCTGGTTATTATTTTGAAATCCGTGTTAAAGCTCCTCAATTACAGGATCTTAAGGTTACTAAGAGAGGGGACTTCTATAATGACAAATAATAATCTTACTCAGGGTTCAAGCAGGGCTTATCAATGAGACATTATATTATTGACGGCAATAATGTAATTCACAAGGTTGGCTCGCTTATTAAGCTCTTACATAAAGACAAGCAGCTGCCGCGCGAAAAACTTGCTATTATGATTGAAAGCTTTTTCCAGGACAGAAAAGCGAAAATTACAATTCATTATGACGGTTTTGAAAACCTGCCGATCAAAACTGCAAAAGCAAAAATTATTTACAGCAATAAAAAAACTGCTGATGATAAAATAAGGCAGCAGATTGAAGATGATGAAAATGCCAGGAATATTATAGTGGTAACGTCTGATGACGGAATTAAAGCATTTGCCCGGAAATGCGGGTGCCAGGTAATAGCCAGCGAAGATTTTATTAAACAGCTTGAAAGCAGGGGGCAGGTTGATGAAGAAGCTGCAAGGATAAATTCTATTAATAACAGCGAATATTTTAAAAAGATATTTAAAGCAGATAAGTCTTAATTCATAATAAAGAGTGCAACTTAAAATATAGAGGGGCGGCACTATTTATGTGAACTTATATGTTAAATAAGTAGAACGTGTTGTTCGAAATTAAAAAAATAAACCGCTCCACCACAGGCGGACGGGTAAAACGGTTAACAATTTATATCTTGGTAAAAGTAGCCCATGACTTAACAGGTTATGTGAAAATTGGTTTTGCATGAATTAAATTACAATTAGTTAATATCT